>CAYVJM010000148.1:0-6388 GCA_964451695.1 uncultured Lentisphaerales bacterium
GCGCGGCGATGTAGACGCGCTGGTCGGCGATGGCGCGCATCTTGCCCTTCTCGGCCTCGGCGAAGTTCTCCATCAGCCGGATTTCCTTGAGGCGGTTCGCCTCCGACTCGCCGACCATCGCGGCCGTCTCCTGCTCGGCGACGTAGACGCGCTGCCCGGCTTCCGCCTGCTTCTTGCCCTTTTCGGCCTCGGCGACGTTCTCCGCCACCTTGACGGCCATCTCGCGGGTGTTTTCGGACTCGCCGATGTTGCCGAGCTTCGTCTGCTGGGCGACGTCGATCTTCGCCTTGTTGATCGCCTCGGCGGCCGCCTTCTTGCCGATGCTCTCGATGTAGGTCGATTCGTCCGTGATGTCCGTGATGTTCACATTGATCAGGATCAGGCCGACCTTGTTGAGTTCGGGCTCGACGTTCTTGCGGACCTCGATGAGGAAGCTCTCGCGGTCCTGGTTGATCTGCTCGATCGTCAGCGACGCCACGGTGAGACGGAGCTGGCCGAAGATGATCTCCTTGACCATGTCCTCGATCGCGGGCGGCGAGAGCCCGAGCAGGCGCTCGGCGGCGTTCATCATGATCGCCGGCTCCGTGCTGATGCCCACGGTGAACGTGCTCGGCACGTTGATGCGGATGTTCTGGAAGGAAAGCGCCCCCTGCAGGGGGATGCTGATCGTGATCGGCGTCAGGCTCAGGTACGCGTAGTCCTGCACGAGCGGGATGATGAACGCGCCGCCGCCGTGGATGCAGCGGGAGGACTTGTTGTCCTTCACCTTGCCGTAGATGACCAGGATGCGATCCGACGGGCAGCGCTTGTAGAGCCGGGCGATGGCCATGATCGTCACGAAGACGATGATGACGAAGACGATGGCGCCCGTCAGCACGGGGGGGAGTTCTCCGACGGCGAGCATGGGGAATGCGTTCATGTTGAGTGTCCTTCCTAGTTCGTTATGCGTAAAAAAGCGTGGCGGCTCCTAGGCCGGCTCGACGACGAGCATGTCGGCGGCCTCGGCGACCTTGATCCGGGCGCCGGTGGCCAGCTTGGCGCCGGGGTCCTTCGCCCGCGCGTCGAAGATCTTCAGCGCCCCCTTCACCTCGACCTGCACCTTGCCGATCGCGCCGGGCCGGATCTCCAGATAGACGGAACCCGTGCAGCCCACCGCGTCCACGAGGTGGATCGTGCCGTCGCTCGCGAGCTTGCGCGACGCGCTGAAGATCTTGGCGATGACCGCCATCGTGACGAGGCCCGAGGCCAAGCTCGCCAACGCCGTGGCGGTGGCGCCGCTGCCGCCACGCAGCATCAGGAAGCCCACAAGCCCGAACATCAGCAGGAAGGCGGTGATGCCGTGAACGGACACCATCTTGAAGTCCGCCGTCGTCTCGCCCCCCGTGTCCGCCCCGTGCAGGGCGTCGCCGCCGTCGAAGTCGTCGTCTCCGCCCAGTCCGGAGAAGATCATGATCGAGCGCAACAGGAACAGCCCGCCGCCCACCACCCCGCAAACAAGATAGAACAGCTCGGCACCCGACAGATTCATGAACATGGCAGCCTCCCGGTCATCGCCTGCGGCGCATCCGCAGACTTGCACTTCACGCCGCCGATTCTATGTTAAACGCGCGTTCGGCGCAAGTCATTCCTTCGCGACTGTCGTTCCTTCGCGCCGCTCAGGCTTGCGCGAAGCAGGCCAGCAGCGCAATGCACGCGGTGTCGGTGCGCAGCGTGCGTCCGCCAAGTCCGAAGGTGTCGAAGCCGCAGGCCGCGAACAGGCCCAGTTCGTAGTCCGACCATCCGCCCTCGGGGCCCACGGCCAACAGTCGCGGCCCTGCCGCCCCGACCGCCGGAAGGCGGCGCGGCCCAGGATGCGCCACCCACTTCATCCCCGTGGCATACCCGGACGCCAGCTCGTCCTCGACCAGAGGCTTGAGGCGGCGCACGATGCGAATCCGCGGCAGGCGCGTATCGCCGGCCTGCGCAAGCCCCTCGAGCAGGAGCGGCCGGTATTCGGCGGGATCGAGCAGGTGCGAACCCCAGTAGCTGCGTTCCACCTTCTCCGCGTTGGCGATGAACAGCCGCCGCACGCCCATCGCCGCAAGCTGCGGCCAGAGACGGCGCAGACATTTGGGCCGCGGCAGCGCGAGAAGCAGATCGATCTCCGGCTCGGGCAGAGACGGCTGTTCGCGCACGAACCTCAGCGTGCACGCCTCCGCGTCGAGCGCCGCGACCTCGGCCTCGAAACGCATGCCGTCCACGACACCCGCGCGAAGCCGGTCGCCCGGACGCGCGCGCAACACGTCCCGGATGTGCACCAACCGCTCGCCCCCCAGCGTCGCGACGCCCTCACGCATCTCCTCCCGCTCGAGCAGCACGCGGTTCAATCCGCGTCCTCCAGCCACTCGGTCTCCAAGACGCCCTCGAAGACCTTCCGGACGGGCCCGGTCAGCGTCATGCCTCCGCAGAGCCCGTCTTCGCCCGGCTCGCCGTCCACGACGAGCACGTCGCCCGAACTGACGCGGATCGACACCGGCAACTTGACCCCGCGCCCCTCGGCCAGCGCGACGCCCGCAGCCAGCGCTCCCGTTCCGCAGGCCCCGCTCTCCGCCTCCACGCCGCGCTCGTAGGTGCGCATCGCGGCGCCGCCTGAGGCGAGGATCTCCACGAAATCGGCGTTCACCCCGGCCGGCGCGAACGCCGGGGCGTTGCGGATCGCCCGCCCGTCGCCAACGACGTCGACCGCCGCCACGTCGGGGACGAACACGACGGCGTGCGGCACGCCCGTGTCCACTTTGAAGCACTCGGCGACCCGCCCCCCGGGGAGCGCCACCTCGACACGGGCCGCGCGGGCGCAGGGCTTCGTGGCGTGAATGCGGACGACGCCGCGTCCGCGTCCGGCTTCGAGAATCTCGGCCGTGATCGCCCCGGCGTCCGCCAAGATGCGCTGACAACGCCCCCCGACGCCCAGCTCGAAGGCGAAGAGCGCGACGCAACGCGACGCGTTGCCGCACATCGCCGCCCGGGATCCATCGGGGTTGAGGAATATCATGCGGTAGTCGAAATCGGTGAACGAGTCGGCGAGGCGCAACGCCAGCACGCCCTCGCATCCCACGCCGAAGCGACGAGCCGCGAGACGCGCGACAAACGCCGCGTCGTGGTCGGGAAATGCGCCGGCGCGGTCGTCGAGAATCAGAAAGTCGTTGCCGGCGCCGTGCATCTTCGTGAACTTGATCTTCATCCCGCCCCCTCCCCTCCTTCGCGTCGCGGAGCGCCATGCCCAGACGCCGCTGCGGAAATCCGCGCCTTTGCCCCAGATTCTAGCACGCGGCCTCGCCGCGGGTCAACAACTGCGGAGATGCAGGTGGGAGGAGGGGCGCGCCCGGGAATCAGTCGACCGGGCACTTGCGGCAGCGGTAGGGTCGGAACGGGTCGCCGGGATGGAGCGAAACCAGGACGGATTCGCATCCGCCGGCGGTGCCAAGCGGCCAGGCGAGGATGATCCGGTTCCACCCCTTTTTCACGGGAATCGTCGTCTGCGGGCCAGGGCGCTCGAACTTCTCGCCGTTCAGGTAGAAGGCGAGCTGCTGCTCCTTGGGGAAATTGAACGCGAACGTCGCGTCCCGCACCTCCGGCGCCTCGAATTCGAAGGCCACGAGGCGCATGCCCGCCTTCCCCTGATGCGGCGCGCAGGCCTTGTTGTAGGTGTCGTTGCCTCCCGCCCAGGCGGGACGATGCGACGCGGCCGCGAACCCCGTCGTCCTGGGATCCGCGAGCGAGAACCAGCGTTCGTTGAGCGCCGACGACAGGTTGGCGAGCGGTTCGCCGACTTTGGCGGACGCGGCGACCCAGTCCGCTTCGTTGAACAGGGCGATCGGAAACTGCCCCATCACGAGCGCCGAATCCTTCGGCGTACCGATGACCTGTCCGGAATTGGAGGCCGCGACAGAGACGCTCGTCCAGAGCCGCACCGGCTCGCCATCCAGCGTGAAGTCCGCCGAGGCGCAGTAGAGCGCCTCGCCGTCGTTGCGATCCGGATCCGCGCTTTTCGCGCCGAGCCCGAGCGAGCCCTTGGGCGCGTCGGTCACCAAGCGGCCTTCACTCCAGCACGGCGCGGGGACGATGACGATGCGAAGCCCTTCGACCTTCCGTCCGCCGGAGGCGAATGCGTAGCCGATCTTCCCGGTGGCTTCATCGGGCGACAGGGTGAACGAGAAGCCGGGGAATTCCGCAAACGTGCCGTCCGCCTTCGCGCGATCGATCTTCGCGACGCTCTTGCGGCCGATCGGCAGCGTGAACGTACCGCGATCCTCCGCGAGCGCCGCACCGCCGGAGGTGACGGAAACGGGCTTTGCGGTGAAGCCGAGCGAAAGCGGGATGTCGCTCCCCGTATGCGCAGGGTCGAACGCGACCACCTCGAACGTGGCGGTCCTGCCTTCCGTTCCGAGCTTCTTCACGGAACCGTTGAGGGCGTTGTAGCGGTAGGCGCCGTACTCGTTGTCGTTCCCGTAGAACCAGTCCGGGTTGTTCGCGATCTTGGACAGGAACGCCTTCTGGACGTCGTTGCCCGCCGCGTCGCACCAGGAGTGGATGCCGAAGACGACTCTGGGGTGCGAAGGATCCTTTTCGATGCTGGCGAGGGCGCCGGCGAGTCCCTTTTCGAACAACGCGGGATCGGGCGCCCGGTCGTTTGCGGCAAAGAGACGGCCTGCGTACCAGCGGTCGGGGGGAATGCCTTCGAGCGGCGCGTCCGACGTGATGTAGAGTCCACCGTCGAGCAGCATATCCACGAGCAGTTTCGGGCGTTCCGGGCCGATGGGCGAATTCCAGTTGAACGGCATGACGAACGACACGACGGGCGAATCCGTCGCCGCCTCTTCATCCATCCGCTGCTCCATGATTTCGCGGAACATCATCGAGACGCTCGCCTCCATGAGGAACGGGTGCGAGGTGGAGTGGTTGCCCAGCGCGTTGCCGCCGGCGAGGATTTGCTTCGCCTCGTTCCGGTAGAACCCGTCGTCGGATTTCGTGAGGAAGCACGTCGCTTTGAGTCCGATCGAATTGAGCATTTCGCACTTCTGCACGTGCGCGGGATTCGTGTCGTCCCACCGCGTCGTGAACGCGAGCTTCGCGCCATGCGGCAGCGGGGCGATCGAGCACGCGGCCGCCTCGGCGTCGGCGGGTGTGGCGAACTCGGCCGTCACGCGCGTGGCGCAGGGGGTGAACGAGAGAAAGTTGCCGGCGGGTGCGGCGGCGACACCGCCCGCAAGGGCGCAGATTCCAGCGGCGAATAACGGTTGTTTGTTCATAGATGGGCCTTTCAGCCACTCGCGGTCGACCGCGCCGACGCCATCCCATGCCTCGATTTCCAGCCACAACGCCACTACACGGCCAGCGGACGGAAGCGCACGCGAACCGGGCGGTCCGCGTCGTCCCCGAGCAGCTTGCGGCGCTGCTCGTGGTATTCGGAGTAGGAGCCTTCGAACCACGTCACCTTGCTGTCGCCCTCGAAGGCGAGGATGTGCGTGGCGACGCGGTCGAGGAAGTAGCGGTCGTGGCTGACGACCATGATGCAGCCGCCGAAATCCTGGAGGCCTTCTTCGAGGGAGCGCAGCGTGGCGACGTCGAGGTCGTTCGTGGGCTCGTCGAGGAGCAGGAGGTTGCCGCCCGCGCGCAGGAGCTTGGCGAGGTGGACGCGGTTGCGTTCGCCGCCGGAGAGCATGCCGACCTTCTTCTGCTGGTCGGCGCCCTTGAAGTTGAAGCGGCTGCAGTAGGCGCGGCCGTTCATGAGCAGGTTGCCGGCGAGGTTCACGAACTCGTTGCCGCCGGTGACCTCCTCGTAGACGGTGCGCCCGTCGTCGAGGGCGTCGCGGAGCTGGTCGACGTAGGAGAGGCAGACGGTCGGCCCCACCTCGAGCGCGCCGGAGAGCGGCTTGAGCGCGCCGGTCATCAGCTTGAAGAGCGTCGTCTTGCCCGCGCCGTTGCCGCCGATGACGCCGACGATGCCGCCGCGAGGCAGATCGAACTCGAGGTGCTCGAAGAGCAGCTTGTCGCCGAAGCCCATGGCTAGGTCCTTGGCGCGCACAACGAGGTCGCCGAGGCGCGGCCCCGGCGGGATCTGGATGCGCAGGTCGTCCTCGCGGACGCTGACCTGCTGAGCGACGAGCTGCTCGTAGCGCTTGATGCGGCCCTGGCTCTTGGCGTGGCGACCGGAGGGATTCATGCGCACCCAGGACAGCTCGTTCTCGATGAGCTTGCGGCGGGACTCCGCCTGCTTCTGCTCGCGCTGCATCATCGCCTGCTTCTGCTCGAGCCACGCCTCGTAGTTGCCCTTGTAGGGGAAGGCGCGTCCGCTGTCGAGCTCGAGGATCCACTCGGTGACGTTGCTGAGGAAGTAGCGGTCGTGGGT
>CAYVJM010000149.1:0-6309 GCA_964451695.1 uncultured Lentisphaerales bacterium
CCATCACCAATGTCACCCTCGTCGGCGTCGGCGGCCAGGGCATTCTGCTGACCAGCGACATCCTTGCGCGCGCCGCGGCGATCTCGGGCTTCGACGTCAAGAAGAGCGAGATCCACGGCATGTCCCAGCGCGGCGGCAGCGTCTCCAGCCAGGTGCGCTTCGGCGCGGCTGTCCACAGCCCCATCATCCCCGACGGCGAATCGGACTTCCTCGTGGCGTTCGAACTCCTCGAGGCGATCCGCTGCTTCCCCATGCTGCGCCCCGCCGGCGCGGCGATCGTCGACCTGCGCGACATCGTCCCCCTCACCGTCTCCAGCGGCATGCAGCCGGGGGTCGACGACCGCCCGGCGCTCGTCGCAAAGCTCTACGGCGACCGGGTTCGGCTTCTCGACGCTTCGAAGCTCGCCGTCGAGGCGGGGAACGCCCGCACGGCGAACCTCGTGCTGGCCGGCGCGCTTTCGCGCCTCCTGCCCTTCGAGCCCGACGCCTGGCGTGAAGCCATGCGCGGCCGCATCAAGGAATCGCTGCTCGCCGTCAACCTCCGCGCCTTCGACGCGGGCCGAGCCGCCATCGCCGTCTCCTGAGCCCGTGTTCCTGCGCCCTGGCCTTCTGCCGAGGCGCCGTTGCGGGCGCACGGTTTCAGGTCGGCCACACACGGACTGGTGCCACATGCTCCGAAAATCCGACGACGGGCCGCGTCCGGTCCGCCGAAATTGTTGCTCTTGATGTAAGCAACAGTTCCGTTTATAATGAATCGACATGATTGGTCCCCTTTTCTCGAAGCTCGATTCGCCACACCACCGCTTCCGCGGCGCTCCGTTCTGGTCTTGGAATGCCAGGCTTGAACCGGACGAGCTCCGTCGTCAGATTCGCGTTTTCAAGGACATGGGGTTTGGCGGATTCTTCATGCATGCCCGCGTGGGTCTCGACACGCCCTATCTCGGTCCCGAGTGGTTCTCCTGCGTTCGCGTCTGCGTGGACGAGGCGAAGCGCCTCGGCATGAACGCCTGGCTCTACGACGAGGACCGTTGGCCCTCTGGCTTCGCGGGGGGGGCTCGTGACCCGCGACCATCCGGAATTCCGCAGGCGTCGGCTTAAAGTGGAGGAGTCGTCTACTCCGGCGTATCGAGGGTGATCTGGCGTGGTTCGCCGCCGTCCGGACGGGCCGCGAGGCGCACGCTCCGCGCCGTCTCGCATGCGGCGACGCGCTTCGCGCCGGCGAAACGTTCTTGCGCTTCTTCGTCGAAGTCGATGCCTGTTCGGACTGGTATGGCGGCGGAGCGTACGTCGACACATGCAATCCCGACGCCACGCGTCTCTTCATCCAGGTCACGCACGAGCGCTATTTCGAGGAGGTGGGCGGCGAATTCGGAATGACGATTCCCGGCATCTTCACCGACGAGCCCCAACGCACCAACTGGACGCCTTCCCTCCAACGCGAGTTCAGCAAGCGCTTCGGCTATGACCTCCTCGACCACCTTCCCGACCTCTTCTTCCACATTGACGGGCACCTAGACTCCGTCGTGCGCCTCCACCATGCCGAATTCATGACCGATCGCTTCGTCCAGTCCTTCATGCGCCCGATCGGCGAATGGTGCGAGCGCCATGGCCTGCTCCTTGCCGGGCACGTGATGAACGAGGATGCTTTGACCCCTCAAGCGGGCGCCGTCGGCTCCTGCATGCGCGCGTATGAGCCCATGCAGGTTCCGGGCATCGACGTGCTTACCGAGCGATTCGTCTTCATCGACACCGTGAAGCAGTGCACCTCAGTCGCCCGCCAACTCGGCCGTCCGCTGCGCGTAAGCGAGCTATACGGCTGCACGGGCTGGGACTTTCCGCTCTTTGCGCACAAGGCCGTGGGCGACTGGCAGATCGTGCACGGCATCAACCTCCGCTGCCATCACCTTTCCCTCTACGCGATGGAAGGGCAGGCCAAGCGCGACTACCCCGCGAGCATCTCGTACCAGTCGCCGTGGTTCCGGAGCTACCGCGTCGTCGAGGACTACTTCGCCCGCGTCAACGCGGCGCTCTCCGAGGGCGAGGAGCTTCGCGACTTGCTTGTCGTCCATCCTGTCGAGTCGACGTGGATCCACCGTGCGCTCCCCGGCATGCCCTTTTCCGAGCAGGACGAAGAGAACGACCGCCTCGTCCGCGTCCGCAACATCCTCCTCGGCGCGAATCTCGACTTCGACTACGGCGATGAAGCCCTGCTTGTTCGCCATGCCCGGGTGGAGGCGGGCCCGGCGCTCCGCGTCGGGCGGGCGACGTATCGGTGCGTGCTCCTGCCGCG
Source organism: uncultured Lentisphaerales bacterium (assembly GCA_964451695.1). Taxonomy (GTDB): domain Bacteria; phylum Verrucomicrobiota; class Kiritimatiellia; order RFP12; family UBA3636; genus JAAZAI01. Next base: position 2,291 of record CAYVJM010000149.1, read on the forward strand.
GCTGCGCACCATCCGCGGCACGACGCTCGCCCTGCTACGCGACTTCGTCGCGGCAGGCGGCCGCGTCGTGTACGTGGAAGAGATTCCGTCCCGCGTCGACGGATGCGAATCATCGGAGGCCGCCGAGGCCTACCGCGCCTTCACGCCCGCCGCGGAATCCGAATCGGCGGATGTCCTCTCGCCGTGGGTGCGAGAACTTTCGATCCGGGCCGGGGGACACGAGGTCGGGACGCTGCTGCACACGCTGCGGCGCGGCGAGGCTTTCGACACGCTTTTTGTGTGCAACCTGGGCATGGAGATTCCGCTGCGGCAGTTCTCCGCGCCGCCAGTCTCGGAACGCGGGCTTGCGGTTCCGGGGGCGGAAGTCGTCTGGCGGCTTCCACCCGGTCGCGCGCTGGTGGAGGTGGATGCAATCACGGGCGAGCGGAGGGCCGTGGTCGCCACCTATCGCGACGGCGCAATGCATTTCCGCACGTCCTTTGCGCCCCTCGAAAGCCGCCTTTTCATTGCGGGCGAATCCGGCGACATGACGGCGGTTCAAGCCTCGACGGAGCGCGACTGCGCGTGGATGCCGGTACCGTTCGGGGAGGATCGCGTCGCTTGGCCCTACGAGATCGACGAGCCCAACGTCCTCGTCCTGGACCGCCCCGCCGCATCCGTGGACGGCGGTCCCTATGCTCAGCCCGCCTACGTGCTCGCCGTGGACGACGGTCTCCACGACCGCCTCGGCGCGCCGAGGCGGTCCGGGGAGATGCGCCAGCCCTGGCTCCAGTCGCGGACGCCTCCGGCGCGCACGCTCGACGTTCGTCTCCGATATGCGTTTCGCTGCGAGGCGCTCCCGTCCAGGACGGTCTTTCTCGGACTGGAGCGCCCCGACCTCTACGAAATCGCGCTCAACGGCGAGACCGTGCCAAGCGTGGACGACGGCTATTGGTGCGACCGTTCGCTCCGCAGGATTCCGCTTCGAGCCCATCTCCTGCGCGAAGGCGAAAACGTGCTTGAGCTGCGTTGTGCAGCGTACAGCGAGAGGCTGCCCGGGCTGGAATCCATTTTCCTGCTCGGGGAGTTCGGCGTGGTTGGCGACGCGATTGTCGCGCTTCCGGCTGCGCTCGCGTTCGGCGACTGGTGCGAGCAGGGCTTCCCCCATTATGGAGGCAGCATCACCTACCGCATCCCCTTCCTTGCGCCGGCTTCGTCCACGAGCGGTGGGGGGCGGCTGGCGATGCGCGGCTGGCGCGGCGCCACGCTTGGCGTCCGCATCAACGGCGGCGGACTGCATCCTCTGCCCTGGCCGCCCTACGAGCTCGACATCGGGTCCGAGCTCCGGTCCTGCGGAAACGAAATCGCCATCACCGTCACTGGGCACCGCCGCAACTCGCACGGGCCGTTCTATACAAAGGACGCGACGCTCTACGCCTACGGTCCGGATGCCTTCCGCGAAGAGAGCCGCGCGACGAAGCGCCTCGTGCCGTGCGGCATTCTCGAGGCGCCCGTCGTGTCGAAGCGCGGTTGAACCCAGTCGCCCGATCCCCGGCGCGCGGGGCGGGAGCCGCCGCCGCGCACGCCCGGGGCGGAGGCGAAGCCTACAGATCCTTGTCGTCGACCTTCTTCATCGTGTCGGCGGCGCGGCCGTCCGGCGCGGCCGCCACGGGCTTCGCCGCGGGCTTCGAAATCGACACTACGTCGCCGAAACGCAGATGCCCGGTGACGGGCTGCATCTCGAGCGGATCGAGCGCCTGGCGGGCGGAGCCGAAGTAGAAGCCGACCAGCTCGCAATCCTCGCCTTCGATCTTCTTGCCCCTCACATACCAGTGGGGTTGGACCTTCGTGAGATGCCATCCCTCGAAGCAGAGGTAGCCGCGGTACCCGACTTCCTGCCGGTGCATCTCGCCCTTCCCGTCGCGGAAGACGAAAAACAGCTTGCCGAAGGAGGAATTCCCCTTCACCCACATGCCCAGCTCGTAGACCTCGTCGGCGCGAATCGGGACGGGTTTTCGGAATTGGAGCATCTGGTATTCCCACACGACTTCCGGCACCGTCGTCTCGCCGGGGACGAGCTGGACTTCGGCCACCCTGCCTTTGTCCGGGTCGAGGACTTCCAGCATCTTGAAATTCCCGGGCAGCGGCGAGACGTCGCCGAGATTCGCGTTCTTCAGGAGGATGGAATCGTCAGCCGTGACCTTCTTGAGCGTCTTCACCGCGCCGCGGATGTCGCGTTGGTAGTGCCGCAGAACCGCTGCCTTCATCGCCGGGACCGAGGAGATCAGGTAGGCCGGCGTGGAGCCGCACGACACGCGGACATTGCCGTTGGCGTCCGGCTCGAGAGGCTGCTGCGGGCCGAAGGCGTCCACCTGCACGACCTTGGCGCCGGCGGGGAAGTTGACGGCGAGATCCACGTCGTATTTCGGAGTCCAGAACGCGTAGGCATAATCTTGGACCGAGCGCTCGCGGATGAACTCCAGCGCGTAGGTGGACAGTTCGCCCGTTGGCAGGCGGCGGCTGAACTTCGGCTTGTCGAAGACCTGGGTCAGGGTCGCCAGCGCGACGTACATGCGCTTGGGATACGAGTACGGATAGAACTTGCATTGTCCGCCGGCGCCCCAGTTGGTGTCGTAGTAGGTGGACTTGGCGTCCTCGATATGGCCGGTGGAGATGTAGCGCATCCCGTGGCCGAGAGAGATCCGGTAGTCGCGCAGCGTGAAATCCGTGACGCCCATGTAGTCGCTCTCGGGGGTGAGCACGCGCTCGGGGCGGAAGACGTACTCGTTGCAGACATCGACGGGGATGTCGAAGCCGAAGCGGCGGGCGGTTTCGCGGAGCGCCCAGGCCATGCCGGGCGCCTCGCGGTTGTCGGAGAGCTCGGGCATTGTCTGAAAACCTTTGGACTCGATGCCGAGGCGGTCGACCAGGTTGAGGTCGAAGCCGTTGCGCGCCAACGAGGCGATTGTTTCCGAAGAGGAACTTCCGTTGCCCAGGATGATGTCGCAGTCCGGGAACTCCTTGCGCAGGCGCGTGGCGACCTCGGTGCAGTAGTAGGTGAGCCAGTCGCCTTTTTCGCCCAGGTACGGGCCGCGCTCCGCCTTGCGGTTGAGCATTTCGGGGGCGAGGTCGCGCCCGCCGGTTTCATGGAGCAGCAGGATGGCCTTGCAGTGGGGGAAGCGGGTGCGCAGCTCGCGGAACTCCTCGACGCCCTTGTCGATCTCGGCCTTGAGAACCTCGGCGGAGCATCGCGCGCGGCGGTTGAAGCACCCCTGCGAGTACGTCATCTTGTATTCGGGGACTTCGGACTCCGACTTCAGCGGGAGATGCCACGACGTGTGGTATCCGGCCTTGTGCATCATCTCCACGACTTCCATGCGGTTCGGGTTGCTGTTGTGGCGACCGGCCTCGGGGAAGCCGGGAACGCCGACCGCCTTGTCATTGTCCTTGTCCGGATGGTATCGGCCGTAGCTGGGCCAGGCCGCATAGGGCGATTCGTATCCGGCCTCGCGGGTGTCCTTGCCGAGCAGGGCGAACGCGCCCTCGTGGACGCACAGGAGCGTGCCGCCATCGTCGTAGAAGGAGAACTTGAGCCCGTACCAGCCGAGCTTCTCCTGGTCCAGGGGGATCTTGACGATCTCGGGCACATGCGCGTTCTTCAGCGCGAACGCGTGGGTTTTGTCGGAAACGGGCTTGAAGTCGCGGTCGTAGATTTCGACGCGCACGGATCCCTTCACGCCGGGTTCGCGCGCGGTCAGTTCGAGGCCGGTCTCGGGCTTCTCGTCGTTGTGGAAGATGTTGCCGTGTTCGCTTTGCGCCATTTCGATGTGGTAGGGACTCTCGACCAGCGTGCAGCCGAAGATTTGGACGGAACTCCGGGGGAAGCCGCGCCACGACCCAGCCCCGACGAATTCGAAGTCGAGGTAGTCGCGCACCTGCGGCATCTGGCGCGACAGGTAGTTCGCCTGTCCCGGGTTGTTGTAGATAGAGCCTGTCCCATCCTTCGATGTGACTGTGCGGCAGCGGGTTGAGTCGAAAGA
>CAYVJM010000150.1:0-6264 GCA_964451695.1 uncultured Lentisphaerales bacterium
GCCGAGAAGGGCAAGATGCGCGCCATCGCCGACCAGCGCGTCTACATCGCCGCGCAGGAGTCCGCCGCCGTCGAAGGCGAGAACAAGGCCAAGGCGGAGATCGCCGACGCCAACGCCAAGCTGGCCGTCCGCCAGGCCGAGGCGCAGCGCCTCTCCGAGGTCGCGCGGCGCGCGGCCGAGGTCGAGATCCAGAAGGCCCAGTACAAGGCCGAGTTCGAACGCCTCAACGCCGCCGAGATCGTCCAGAAGGAGGCCGAGAAGCTCAAGATCTCGATCGCCGCCGAGGCGGAGGCCGAGCGCATCCGCAAGATCGCCAAGGGCGAGGCGGACGGCGTGCTGATGAAGTACCAGGCCGAGGCCGAAGGCCTGCTGAAGTTGCTCGAGAGCAAGGCCGAAGGCTACCGCCGCCTCATCGAAAGCGCCGGCGGCGACCCGAAGGCCGCCGCGACGATGCTCATGATCGAGAAGCTTGAGGACATCGTGGCGCGCCAGACCGAGGCGATCAGCAAGCTCAAAATCGACAAGATCACGGTGTGGGACTCCGGCTCCTCGGACAAGGGTTCCTCGACGGCGAACTTCATCTCCAGCCTCGTCAAGTCGCTGCCCCCCGTCCAGGACGTCGCGGCCATGGCCGGCGTCGAGCTGCCCGAGTACCTGGGCAAGATCAAGCCGGACGAGAAGGCGTAGCGGGAGGCCGCGAGCCGCGTGCCGCTACTTCTTGTACCAGTCGGCGTTCACGCCGAGGTTGTTGATCTTGTAATGCATGACGCGCGGCGAGAGACCCAGATCTCGCGCCGCGGCGGACATGTTGCCGTTCTTGCGCTTGAGCGCTTCGACGATCAGCTCGCGCTCGAACGAGTCGACGAGGGTGTTGAAGGAAGCGCCGCCCTCGGGCAGCAGGTTCGTGCCGGACTCCGTGCCCGTCTGGAGGGAGGGAGGCAGGTTGTAGCCGTGGATGCAGTCGTCGGAGGCCGTGAGGATGGCGCGCTCCATGCAGTTCTCCAGTTCGCGCACGTTGCCAGGCCAGTGGTAGGACATGAGCATGTTGATGGCCGGCGTGGAGAGGCGCTTGATGGATTTGGCATAGCGCAGGTTGAGCTTCTCGATGAAGTGCTCGGCAAGCGGGATGATGTCGCAGCGGCGCTTGCAGAGGTCGGGCAGCGCGATGGGAAAGATGTTGAGGCGGTAGTAGAGGTCTTCGCGGAACTTGCCCTCCGCCATGAGCTTCTCGAGGTCGCGGCTGGTCGCGGCGATGATCCGCACGTCCGCCTTCAGCTCCTCGTTGCTGCCCACGCGCGAGAACGTCCGCTCCTGGATGAAGCGCAGGAGCTTCACCTGGATCGGGGGCTGGAGATCGCCGATCTCGTCGAGGAAGAGCGTGCCGCCGTCCGCCGCTTCGGCTCGGCCGATGCGCCGGCCGACGGCGCCGGTGAAGGCGCCCTTTTCGTGGCCGAAGATTTCGCTTTCGACGAGGCCCTCGGGGAGGGCGGCGCAGTTGAGGGTGACGAAGGGCTTCGCGGCGCGCGGGCTGAGCTTGCGGATCGCCGAGGCGACGAGCTCCTTGCCGGTGCCGGAGCTGCCGCGCACGAGGACGGTCGCGCTGCTCGGGGCGACCTGGCGGATCAGCGCGAAGACCTGCTGCATCGCGCTGCCCGTTCCGACGATCCCGGCGATCGGGTCGTCGCCGCCCGCGAGCGCCTGGCGCAGGCGCCGGTTTTCGCCGAGGAGTTGCTCGCGTTCCTCGTGCTCCTGCCGCCTGGCCTGGACCGCCTCGGCCGTCAGGCTGCCGATGATCTCCAGCAGCATCAGGTCGGAGTCGAGATCCGTGACGTCCGAGGATGCCCGTTCGATGCTGAGCGTGCCGATGACGCGTTCGTGTCGGAGGATGGGCACGCAGATGAAGGAGAGACGTTCGTCGCGCCGGTGCGAGCCCGTGCGGTTGAGAAAGCGAGGGTCGGTGCTGATGTCGTTGACCACCTCGGCCTGCCCGGTCTTGGCGACGGCGCCCGTGATGCCTTCGCCGACGCGGTAGCGGCCGCGCTTCTTCTCCGCCTCGTCAAGTCCCTGGGAGGCCTCGATGCGCAACTCGTCGCCGTGCTTCAGGGTGAAGGTGCCGCGCAACATGCCCATGCGCCGGTGGAGAAGGTCGAGGACGTTTTGGAGCAGGGCGCCGACGTTCCGCTCGAACACCACGGTTCGGCTGATTTCCTGGATGACCGATATTGCGCGCCGCTCTTCGTCCTTCATGGAGTCGCCTCTCGCTGAAATTCAAGCGGGCGATGATACCCGAATGTCGCCCCGGGTGGCAAGGCAAAACGACAGGCAAAACGGGGACGAGGACCGCGATCGAGATCTCATGCGGGGCTCACCGGTTTCTGACACGGATGTGCGAGGATTGCACCCGAACACAGAGCGAAACGGGCTTGCGCCCCTCAACCCAACAACCCACAGGACACCATGAAGAAGAACCTCATCGCCATCTGTCTCGCAGGATGCGCGGCCGCCGTTCAGACCGTCGCCCAGGACGCGCCTGCCGCGAAGAGCCGCATTGGTTTCGGCGGCGACATCCGCGCGCGCTACGAGTTGACGGCCAGTTTCTAGGGCTGGAGCGCGCCACCGGCGAGGTGGAGGACGCGGTCGCAGCGCCGGGCGATGTCCTCGGAGTGCGTGACGATCACGAGCGCGGGGGAGGCGCCGGGCGCGCCGCCGTTGCGGGCGATGCCGAAGAGCATGTCGAGGGTCTGGGCGCCGGTGGCGGCGTCGAGGTTGCCGGTGGGTTCGTCGGCGAGGATCAGGGAGGGGGCGTTCATCATCGCGCGGGCGATGGCGACGCGCTGCTGTTCACCGCCGGAGAGTTCGCGCGGGTGGTGGCGGAGGCGGTCGCCGAGACCGGCCATCTCGAGCAGGGACACGGCGCGAGCTCGCGCGGCGGGGCCGCCCGCGCGTTTCGCCATCGCGGGCAGGACGACGTTGTCCACGATGTCCATTTCGGGCAGCAGATGATAGGACTGGAAGACGAACCCCACGTCGTTGGCGCGGATCCTGGCGCGCCGCGACTCCGGGACGCCGAGCAGATCGCCGCCGAGGATGCGCACCGCCGCGTCATGGCCGGGGTCGGGACGGTCGAGGCCGCCGAGGATGTGCAGGAGCGTGCTCTTGCCCGAACCGCTCTTGCCGACGATGGCGACATGTTCACCGGGCTGCACGGCCAGCGAGGCGCCGCGCAGGATCGAAAGCGGTTTCTTGGAGAGATAATACGTCTTGTGGACGTTGGAGGCCAGCAGGACGGGGTCGGAGGGCATGCGTCTATTCCTCGTTGATGGCCTTGACCGGATCCATGCTCGCGGCGCGCCAGGCCGGCAGGTAGCTGGCCGCGGAGCAGAAGACGAAGACCGTCGCGACGACGGAGGCGACGTCGGCGGGGACGACGCGCCACGGGATGCGGGCTAGGCCGTAGATTTCCTTGGGGAAGACTTCGATCCCGAAGTGGTGGAGCAGCGCGACGAGGTTCTGCAAATTGGCCAGGACGAGGGCGCCGAGGGCGACGCCGAGGGCGATGCCAGCCACGCACTGGATCATGCCGTGGAGGACGAACGCGGCCTTGAGCTGGCCGCCTGAGAACCCCAGTGCCTTGAGCAGGCCGATTTCGCGCGTCTTCTGGATCGTGATGACGATGAGCGTGTTTGTTACGCAGAAGGCCGCGACGATCGCGATGAAGGCCAGCAGGATGAACATCATCGTCTTCTCCGTGCGCAGCGCCTCGAAGAGCACGCGGTCCTCGTCGAACCACGTGTTGATGCGGAAGCCGGGACCGAAATCCGTCGCGAGGGCGGTCGCGATGGCCTCCTGCTCGCGCCACGCCTGCTCCGGTTCGGCGGTCTGCACCTGGATCATGCGCGCGCCGCGCTCGGCGCCGACGACGTCGCGCGCGAGGCCCAACGAGCCGATCACGATGAAGTCGTCGAAGTCGCGCATCCCCATGTCGTAGACGCCGCCGAGGACGATCTCCTCGGGGAAGTACAGCTCGTCTGCGGACTTCAGGTTGAGCGGGGAGTAGCAGAGGAATTTGACGCCCACGGGGATGCCCATGCGCCGGGCGAGGTCGATGCCGATCAGAACGCGGTCGCCCGCGATGTCGGCGCCGCCGCCGACGAGGTGGTTCGTCGCTTGCGAGAGAATTGAGCCACGGGCCGGGTCGATGCCGATCAGCGTCGCCGTGACCGGGTCGTCCGCCTCGCGGTAGCGGATCATCACGGGCGTGACGATCGTGGGCGTCGCGGAGACGACGCCGGGGATGGCGGCCACGCGGTCGGCCACGGCGTCCGCCTTCTCGAGGTACCCGGATTCGTGGTAGACGGTGATGTGGGGCTTGAAGCTGAGGATCTTCTCGCGCCATTCGTCGCCGAAGCCCGTCATGACGGCCAGCACGATCATCAGAATGGCGACGCCGAGGGCGACGCCGAGGACGGTGATGGCGAGGATGACCGAGGCGAACGTGCGCCGGGGGCGCAGGTACTTGAGGGCGAGGAAGAGAGGGAAGGGCGTCATGGGGATGGGTTTTCAGGGGCGAAGCGCGCGGGGCGGAGCGCCCGTGGCGCGACGCTACGCCGCTGGCCTGGCGAAGGCTTTCTCGACGATCGTCTCCGGCACCCGCGGTGTGAAGAGGCTCACAATGGGGACGATGGCGAAGGGCACCGCCATGCCCAGGCAGGCGGCGAAGGCCGCGAGGCTCTTGGGTAGCAGGAAGAACAGCGCCACCGACGTGACGATCCCCGAGACCATGCCGGCCATCGCGCCGAGACCCGTCGTGCGGCGCCAGAAGAGCCCGTAGAGGAACGGCGCCAGAAACGCGCCCGAGACGGCGCCCCAGGAGAGCGACATGAGCGTCTCGATGAAGGTGATGCGGTGCGTGGCGATGAAGTAGGAGAGCGCGATGAAGACGGCGCAGAGAAAGCGCATCAGCGTGATCGAGGTGCGGTGCGAGACGTTTTCGTCCACCATGCCCTTGTAGAGGTCGATCGTCACCGCCGAGGCGGAGACGAGGACGAGGCCCGAGAGCGTGGACATCGAGGCGGAGAGCAGGAGCACGAGGATCAGTCCGAGGAGGGGTTTCGGGACGCGGGGATCCACCAGCATCCGCGGCACGAGGGTGTCCTGCGGGGCGCCGTTGGCGACCTGGGGGAGCTGGTCGAAGAAGAGATGCGAGAGGCTGCCGGTGAAGTAGGCCGCGCAACCGATCACCAGCGCGAAGACCGTGCAGACGACGGCGCCGCGCACGATCATCCCCTCGCTCTTCACCGCGTAGAACTTGTGCACCATCTGAGGCAGCGCCCAGCAGCCGAACGAGGTCATCGCCACGATGCTCGGCAGCAGGTACCCCGGTCCGGGGTTCGCCAGACCCGCCGCCTTGTGCTCGGCGTACTTCTGCGAAGCGAGGCGCGCCGTCTCGACGATCGAGCCGCCGGGATTCGCCGCCTGCGCCATGAAGTGGACGAGCAGCAGCGCCCCGACAAGCATGATCACGCCCTGGATGCAGTCCGTGATGGCCACGGCGAAGTAGCCGCCGAGGATCAGGTACGCGCCCGTGATGACCGCCATGATCAAGATCGCCGTCGTGAACGGCACGCCCGGGAAGACTGCGACGAAGAGCTCCGCGAGGCCTTTGTACACGCCGGCGGAGTAGGGCAGAAGGAAGATGAAGATGACCATCGCGGCGAACGGCTTCATGACGTAGAGCCCGTACCGGCGGAAGAAGAACTCCGGCATCGTCATGACGTCGAGGTTGTGCGTCATCCGCCTCGTGCGCCGCCCCAGGACCATCCAGGCGAGGAAAGCGCCGGCGATTGCGTTGCCGATGCCGACGGACATCGCCGCGGGGCCGTTGTTCCACCCGAACTTGCCCGCGAAGCCGATGAACACCACGGCCGAGAAGTAGGTGGTGCCATAGGCGAACGCCGTCACCCAGGCGCCGAATTGCCGCCCGCCGAGGAAGAAGTCCCCGAGCGTCTTGGTTCGCAGCGCCCCCCAGATGCCGACGCCGATCATGAGGGCGATGTAGATCGCCACGAAGAGAATTTCAAAGTGCATGGTTGACCATCCCTTGGCTTCGCGGATGCGCGACGCATAAGTTAGAAGCCCGAGTCTAGCAAATGCGACGCCTGCTTTCAAGCGCCATGCCCCACATCCACAGGGCAGGGGCGCATCAAAAATATGACGACGGTTCCACCGCGCGCCCGGGGCCCAGCTTCGGACGGGGCGCGGAGA
>CAYVJM010000151.1:0-6157 GCA_964451695.1 uncultured Lentisphaerales bacterium
GCCCCACCCCGCTCCGCGCAACCCCGGAAACTGACCGGGTACCCGGGTACCGGGCGAAGGCAAATTGCCCTTGTCTCTCCATGCCGGATTCCGGTACAATGGCCGGGACATTTACAGGAGAACCTCGTCATGCCAGGATATGAATTTGTCGGCACCGTCAAGAAGATCGGCGATGTGCAGACCTTCGCAAGCGGTTTCAGCAAGCGCGAACTCGTCGTCACCTCTGAAGGAGAGCGCTTCCCTCAGGACGTCATGTTCGAATTTCTCAAGGAGAAGGGCGACCTGCTCGCGCCGCTCAACGAAGCGGATCGCGTGAAGGTCTTCTTCGACATCGGCGGCCGCGAGTACAACGGCCGCTACTTCAACAGCCTCAAGGGCTGGAAGATCGAAAAGGTCGGCGACATCGCCGAGGCGCCCGCCCCCGCGTCATCCCCAGCGCCCGCGCCGGGCGGCCGCGCGCCGATGCCCAAGGACGCCGCGGAAGACGACGACAACCTCCCCTTCTGACCGGGCGCTTCGCCCGATCCCGGATCGACGCCCCGGCGTCCCGACATGGACACCCACACGACGCCCCCCGAAGCCGATGCAGCCCGAACGGTCGGCTGGATTCTGGACGCCTCGGCCGATTTCCTCGCGCGCCGCGGCGTGGAGTCGCCGCGCCTCGCGGCCGAGCACCTCGCCGCGCGCCTGCTCAAATGCCGGCGCCTCGACGTGCAGGCCCGCCGCGACCTCGCCATGCCCCCGGCGCTCGTGGACGCCATGCGGCGCGGCGTCGCGCGCGTCGGCACCGGCGAGCCCCTCCAGCACGTTCTCGGCCAGTGGGACTTTCGCAGCCTGACGCTCAAGACCGACCGGCGGGCGCTGATTCCACGGCCCGAAACCGAAAGCCTCGTGCAGATTCTTCTCGACTGCGCGCCGTTGCGCGCCGTCAAACAGCCCCGCATCATCGACTACGGCACCGGCACCGGCTGCATCGCCCTCAGCCTCGCCGTCGAACTGCCGGGAGCGAAGCTCATCGGCCTCGACACGAGCGAGGAGGCCCTCGCCCTCGCCCGCGAGAACGCCGCCGCCCTCGCCCTCTCAGACCGGATCGTCTTCCTCAACCCCGCCGCCGTGGACCTGGCCGACGTGCTGGAACCCGGCTCCGTGGACGCTGTGATCGCCAACCCGCCCTACATCCCCACGGAGGCCTGCGCCAAGCTGGCGGACAACGTGAGGCGATTCGAGCCCATGGCGGCCCTCGACGGCGGCCCCGACGGCATGGAGGTCACCCGACAGATCATCGAGGAGAGCACGATGCTCCTCGCCTCCGGCGGGTTCATCTTTCTTGAAATCAGCGCCGAGGACAACCAGGCGCAGCCGCTCGGCCGCTATCTCGCCGAAGTCGGGTTCGAAAACGTCCGCGCCCACCGGGACCTCTTCGGCCGGGAGCGCTTCGTCAGCGGCGTGCTCGCCGCCGGTCTGTAGGCGGACCCCCGCTCGCCGTCACACCGCCCGGTCCAGGCGGTCGAAGGCGCACCGGTATCCCTCGAAGAGGTCGTGGATGATCTCGGCGCAGGGACGGACGCGGTTGCACATGCCCGCGACTTGGCCCGCCATCAGCGAGCCCGTCTCGACGTCGCCCTCGAACACGGCGCGACGCAGCGATCCGAGGGTGAAGTGCTCGAGCTCCTCCTTGCTCGCGCCCTCCTTCTCCCGCTTGATGTAGTTCATCGCCATCTTGTTCTTGATGATCCGCACCGGAACGCCGTTGATGCGGCCCGTGACCGTCGTGGCCGTGTCGTTCGCCTCCAGGACGGCCTGCTTGTAGTTGTCGTGGATCGGGCATTCCTCCGCGACGAGAAGGCAGGTGCCCACCTGGACGCCGCTCGCGCCCAGCGCGAAAGCCGCCAGAACCTGGCGGCCGCTTGCGATGCCGCCGGCCGCGATCACCGGCAGCGACACGACGTCCACCACCTGCGGGACCAGCGCCATCGTCGTCTGCTCCCCGATGTGGCCGCCCGCCTCGGACCCTTCCACGATCACCGCGTCCGCCCCCGCCCGCTCCATGCGCTTCGCAAGCGCCACGGAAGGCACCACCGGCACGACCGTCATTCCCGCGGCCTTCCAAGCCTCGATGTACTTCGCGGGATTGCCCGCGCCCGTCGTGACGAAGTCCACGCGCTCTTCGACGACGAGCTTCGCCATCTCCTCGATCAACGGATGCATCAGCATCAGATTCACGCCGAAGCGGTTCGGCGTCAGCTCGCGGCAGCGCCGGATGTTGTCGCGCAGCATCTCGACGCTCATCCCGCCCGCGCCCACGAGCCCAAGCCCGCCGGCATTCGAAACCGCCGCGGCAAGCTGCGCCGTGGCGATGTTCGCCATGCCACCCTGAATCAGCGGGTACCGAATCCCAAACCGTGTCGCTATCGTCATCATCGCCATCCTTTGTTGAAAATGTGGACTTCCGCGCCTGACCGGACGCCCGGAGGGCTCCCGATGCCGAACCGCCACCTCGGCGGTCCTGTGAAAGAAATGAGACGTCAGTTTCTCACAGCCCACGACGCGATGCAAGGAAATTTGAAATATTTGACGAAAAACATTTAAACGGCAATTTGAAAAGTAGGCATGAACGGGCTCCTCCGACGCGCCCGACGGGGCTCCGGCTAGATGCAGAATTCGATGGAACCGCCCGCTCCCGACGCCGCCCGCAACTCCAGAATGTCGGCAAGCGTCGTTTCGGCAAAGGCCACGCGGATCTTCGCGTTGACGACCGCCCACGCCCGATGCGCCGGGCACGACGCGGTCTTTCTGCACGATCCCGGCTTCTGCACGCACCCCACCAGGCTCACAGACCCTTCCATCGCCTCGACGACGTCCAGCAACGTGATCTGCTCCGGAAGACGCCCCAGCCGATACCCCCCCCTCGCCCCGCGCACCGACACCACAAGACCGGCGCGACGCAACGCGATGACCAGCCGGCTGATGTACTTCTCCGAAATCCCCTGAGACGTGGCGATCTCCTTGGCCAGCCGCGGCGCGGCGCCCGCATGACGCGCCACGTCGATCAAAATCCGCAGCCCATACCGCCCCTTTGTCGACAACTTCATCGCCATGTCCTTCGCCACACCTGCCCGCTACACCCCGAATCGACTTCGCCGTTTCGAATCCCTACCAAAATAGATGAAATTCAACGCGGTGTCAATCCATCGCGACTTGCCGCGTCTCAATCCCGCGTCGCGCCGCCGAAGCCGATCGCACCGCCGTCGAGCTTGCCGCGGATCGCGTCGAGGGCGCGACTCACCTTCTCCCGCTTCTCGCGCACGACGTCCGCCTCCTCCACAAACAGCCCCGGCTGCGCCACGCGGTCCTCAATCAGGCCGGTCGCGCCAAACCCGACCAACCGCACGCGGCGGCCCAGGAAGGGCTCTCGTGCGAAAAGCCGCAGCGCGATCTCGCGAAACGTGAAGTCGTCGCAGGCCGGAGGATCGAAGCCCTCCTGCCGCGTCAGCGTCGTGAAGTCCGCCCAGCGCAGCTTGAGCTTGCCGGTCGCCGCGAAACGCCCCGCTTCGCGGACGCGGCGCGCCACGTCCGCGGCCAGTTCGAGGAGCGTCGCACGGACGACCTCGACGTCCGCCTCGTCCTCCGCGAAGGTGTGCTCCCGCGAGATGCTCTTCTCCTCGCGCTCCGTCTCGACGGGACGATCGTCCTCCCCTGCGGCAAGCGCGACGAGGTGGCTCGCCGCCGCGTCGCCGAGCAGGCGCGCCAGCCTGGGCGGGTAGGCGCGCTGGATGTCGCCGATCGTGCGGATGCCGGCCTGCTCCAGAATCCCGGCCGCGACCTTGCCGACGCCGAAGATGCGCGTCGCGGGCAGCGGCGCAAGGAAGGCGCGGATGGCGTCGGGATCGTCCGGCACGATCGTCAACCCGTCCGGCTTGTGGAGGTCGCTGGCGATTTTGGCGAGGAACTTGTTGGTCGCCACGCCGACGGAGGCGGTCAGGTGCAACTCGTCGCGGATGTCGGCCCGGATGCGCCGGGCGATGGCCACGGCGTCGCCGAAGAGGCGCTGGGAGCCCGTCACGTCGAGAAACGCCTCGTCGCACGAAAGCCCTTCGACGAACGGCGTGTAGCGGTCGAAGATGGCAAAGATCTTCCGAGATTCGGCGGCGTACTTGTGGTGGTCGGGCGTGATGAAGACCGCCTGCGGGCAGCGGCGGAAGGCTTCGCGGGAGGGCATCGCGGAGTGGACGCCGAAGGGACGCGCCTCGTAGGAGGCCGTGGAGACGACGCCGCGTTCGTGGGGGCCGCTGCCGATCACCACGGGCTTGCCGCGCAGCTCCGGACGGTCGCGCTGCTCGATGGCCGCGAAGAAGGCGTCCATGTCCACGTGCAGGATGCGCCGCAATCCGGGGCCCCCGACCGCCGCGCCACCCTCCCCTGCCGATGGCTCCGCCATCGCCTACTCCTCCCCGCCACCGGCGTCCTCCAGGGCGCCGGCGACCGCGGGCGCGAGGTACTCGCGCACGAGGAGCTTCCAGAAGACGGCGATGAACGCGCTCAGCGGAATCGCCAGCACCATGCCCAGCGCGCCGCCGATGACGGAGCCCCAGAAGAAGAGCGAGAAGATCACGACGAAGGCGTTGAGACCCGTCCGGTTGCCGATGATCTTCGGCGTGATGACGTAGGCGTCGAGCGACTGAACGGCGACGAAGATCAGCGCGACGGTCCCCAGCCTGCCCCAGCCGCCGCCATCGCCGAAGAGCGCCAGCGCGCCGATCACCGGCATTCCGACGATGTTGCCCAGATACGGCACGATGTTCAGCAACCCGAGCAGCAGCCCCAGCAGCATCCCGTAGGGAAGCCCCGCGAGGAGCTGGAAGCCCAGGCCGAAGAGCGCGCCCTGAATGAGCGCCACGAGCACTTGGCCGCGGAAGAAGACGACGACGAGGCGGATGAACTCGTCGATGAGGAACTTCACGTTGTTGCGCGTCTTCGCGCTGGCTCCGACGAGGAGCTTCGTGAAGTCCGATCCCTCCAGCGGGCGCGAGGCAAGGTAGATGACGGTGTAGACCGGCAGGACGACCCAGCCTGCGAGCGCGCCGAGGAAGCCCGCGAGATTTCCCCAGATCGCGGAGGCCGAGCCGCCTAGCGCCGCCGCGAGTCTGCCAGAATCGAAGAGTTTCGCGGGGCTAAGCGAGGCCGCGACGCCGTCGAGGTTGTGGCGCTCGATGAAGTCCAGCGCCTGAGGCACCTTCTCGCGCGCCCAGTCCGCAACGTGCTTCGCCGCGTCCGGCGCCGCGTTGGCCAAGGCGATGGTCTGCTCGACGAGCAGCTTGCCGAAGAACCAGAGGAAGAGCCCGAGGGGAACGAAGACGAGGGCGAAGAGGACGAGGGCCGCAAACCCGTTCGCCGCGCCGCGCGCCGTCTTCTCGCGCCAGCCATCGCCCGGCGCGGGCAGGAACCGCCCGTGGCCGGGGAGGCGCAGCAGGCGCCCGCCGACGAGACGCCAGACGCCGGAGCGCAGCGCGTCGTAGAGCGGCTGGAAGACCTTGGCGAAGATGATCGCCACGACGGGTGGCAACAGGACGCTGGCGTGCGCGGAGACGAAGCGGAAGAGATAGTGCAGCCCCACGCCGATGACGGTGGCGAAGATGGCGGCCGCGAGCAGCGAGATCGCGTTTGCGATGATCCGGTTCTGGCGCCCCGTAAAAAGGATTCGCGCCTCCCGGCGGCGGTCTGCGCTGGCGATCGGCTCCTGCATGGCGTCCCTCCCTCCTCGCCGCGGCGTCACTCCGCGACCGGCTTCATCAGCGCAGCGAACGCGCGCGCGGCGCGGCGCCGTTCGGCCGAGGTCTCGGCGCGCGCGCGGCGCGTCCAGCGCGCATACATCGCGAAGTCGAGGCCCGCCGTCGCGCCGAGATGCGTCTTGGCGGCGAGGGCCTCGTCAGGATCCATCGCCGAAAGCTCGTCGAGATGGTCGCGCACCTGGTGGTAGGCGTCGCGGAACGCCATGCCGCCCGCCACGAGCTCCAGCGCGCGGTCCGTGGCGAAGACGCCGGGGCCGAACGCCGCGCGCAGCTTCGCCGGCACGGGCTTGAGCCCGCCGACGAGCCGCGTCAGGATGCGGAGGCTCGCGCGCGTCGTGGCGAGCGCCTCCATGAGCATCTCCTTCGTG
>CAYVJM010000152.1:0-6055 GCA_964451695.1 uncultured Lentisphaerales bacterium
CTTCCTCGTCAAGGTCGAGCCCTACAAGAACTCCGTCGGCCACTGCTACCGCTGCGGCACGGTCGTCGAGTCGCGCCTCTCGAAGCAGTGGTTTGTGCGCATGAAGCCGCTGGCCGAGCCCGCCATCGAGGCGGTGCGCTCGGGTCGCATCACCTTCACCCCGAAGCGCTACGAGAACATCTACTTCTCCTGGATGGAAGGCATCCGCGACTGGTGCATCTCCCGCCAGATCTGGTGGGGCCACCGCATTCCCGTCTACACCTGCGACTGCGGCCACGAATGGGCCGCGCCCGACGCGCCCGCCGCATGCCCCGCCTGCGGCGCCACCCGCGCCGCGATCCATCAGGACGAGGACGTCCTCGACACCTGGTTCTCCTCCTGGCTCTGGCCGTTCAGCACGCTCGGCTGGCCGGATCGCGACAGCCGCGACCTCGACTTCTACTACCCCACCGCCGATCTCGTCACCGCGCCCGACATCATCTTCTTCTGGGTCGCCCGCATGATCATGGCCGGTTGCAAGTTCATGGACCGCGAGCCCTTCGCCAACGTCGTCATCCACGGCGTCGTGCGCGACGCCCAGGGCCGCAAGATGTCCAAGTCCCTCGGGAACTCCATCGATCCTCTCGGCATCATCGACCAGTACAGCGCCGATGCGCTGCGCTTCAGCCTGATGCAGATCACCTCTCCTGGCATGGACGTCTACGTCGACCTCGACAAGTTCGAGATCGGCCGCAACTTCGGCACCAAGATCTGGAACGCCGCGCGCTTCATGAGCATGCATGCCGAGAAGGCCCCCGAGGTCGACTGGCGCGCCATCGCCCGCGACGGCCTCCGCCTCGACCCCGCGCTGCTCGGGGACGACGACCGCCACCTCCTCGCCACCTGCCAGCTCGCCGCCGCCACCGTCGACGAGACTCTCGGCAAATACCGCTTCCAGGACGCCGCGCTCGCACTCTACGACTTCGCCTGGACGCAGTTCTGCGACTGGTACCTCGAATCCGCCAAGGCCGACCTCTACGGCGAGGACGCGGCGCGCCGCCGCCAGGTGCTCGCCATCATGGCGGACGTCTTCGGCCGCCTGCTGCGGCTCCTCCACCCCTTCATGCCCTTCCTCACCGAGGAGCTGTGGCACCAGATGGGCTACGGGAACGACGAGGAATCCATCATGCAGGCGCCGTGGCCGGGTCCCTACTCCGCCGCCGACAACCTCGCGTGGAACCTCACCGAGGACGTCCGCCGCTACGTCGACGCCAAGCGCGAACTGATCACCGCCGGGCGCGCCCTGCGCACCGAGGCCGGCATCGCCCCCTCGAAGGAGGTCGACTACGTCGTCAACGCCGTGGACGCCGCCGCCGCCGCGCGCCTCGCGCGCGACGCGGACGCGATCCGCGCCGCGCTGCGCGCCGCCAAGCTGGACATCCACGCCGACGCGCCGCTATCCGGCATGCCGACGGCGACCGCCGCACTTGGCGTGATCGGCATCCGCGTCGAAGGCGCGATCGATGTCGAGGCCGAGCGCAAGCGCCTCGCCGAGGAGATCACCCGCCAGCGGGGCTTCCTCGCGACGGTCGAGGCGAAGCTCGCCAACGAGAAGTTCGTTTCGAAGGCCCCGCCCGCGATCCTCGAGCAGCAGCGCGCCCGCCGCGAAGAGCTGCTCGCCGAGATCGCCCGCCTCGGGAAGATGGCCGAGGCTCTGGGCGCAGCAACGGAAAGCTGATCATGGTCGTAGCCCGCACCAACGATGCCTGCGTCGAGGGGTTCAGTCCCCATTCGCGTCTGCGCTTCCTCTATTCGGACGTCTCCGAGACGGCGGCCCGGCTCCAGGCCCAGCACGGCAACTGCCTGGCCTCCGCTTCCGTCCTCGCGCGCGCCCTTGCCGGCATCGCCCTCGTCGGCATCGACCTCGGCGAGCAGGACGAGACGATCTCCCTCCATGCGGAGGTCAACGGCCGCGTCGGCGGCTTCTTCGTCGAGATGACCGGACGGGGCGAACTGCGCGGCTACACCCACAACGCGGATCTCGAAAGCCTCCCGCCCCCCGAACCGGACGTTCCCGACCCCTGCGGATCGTTCGCGCGCGTCAAGCTCACCCGCACCCACGAATCGGGGCGCGTCCGCTCTCAGATGTCCTTCAGCGTCTCCCCCGCCTCCGAGCAGAACATCTTCCTGGAATTCTACAACGCCACCATGCAGATCCCTTCCCAGGTCTGCATCCAGGCCGCCGTCTTCGACACCCGCGTCGAACGCGCGCGCGCCCTCGCCGTCCAGCAGATGCCGGACGGGCGCAAATCCGATTTCAAGCGCGTCTCCGGCCTTTTCGCAGACGGCACCGTGGCCGAGCAGCTCGAGTTCGACGCTTCCGTCAACACGCTCCGCGAGATCTTCGACCTGCCGGACCTGACGACGGGTCCGACCCGCGCGCTGACCTTCGGCTGCACGTGCTCCCAGGACGTGGCGGAGGCCTCCTTCGCAACGCGCTCCAAGCTCGAGCTCGATGGGCTCGTGCGCATGGCGCGTCCGCAGACGTTCCGCTGCCACCTCTGCGGCAGGGTCTACACCCTGCCCCCGGAAAAGCTCTTCCAGCTCGCGCTCGCCGCGAAGTAGCGGCTACTCGCCGAAAAACGCGGGGATCTCAAAACCCCAGAAGGCGCCGACGGCCTTGGCGATGTCGGTGTTGTCGATTTTCCCGGCGAAGCGTTCGGAGCCCGGGCCGAAGGCGCTCAGCGGCACAGGTGCGCCGGTGTGGTTGACGCAGCCGTACTCGACGTCCGGCATGCGGGCGCCATTGGGGGCCGGAACGGCCGTGATGCCGCCCGTCTCGTGGTCCGCCGTGCAGACAACCAGCGTGTCGTCGCGTTTCGCCGCGAAATCGATGGCCGCCTTCACGACCCAGTCGGCGTGGACGACGCCCATCACTGAGGCGTTGGGGTCGTTGCCATGGCCGCCCTTGTCGGGGTACGTGCTCTCGACCATCATGAAGAATCCGTCGGGATCGCCCGCCAGACGGGCCATGGCCGCCTCGGCGAGCTTGGCCAGCATCGCGTCGTCTCCCGTGATCAGCTTGCTCTCGATCTGCCCGACGATCTTCGCCGCGGCGGGGACGGCGGCGAACTGCTCGAGGGTTTCGACGAAGACGTAGCCGCGCGCCTCCATTTCCTTCTGGAGGTTGCGCGTGTTCGGCGCCTTGCCGTTCTGGGTGAAGAGACCGCGCGTGCCCGCGTTGCCGAGGAGGACGTCGAAGTCGCAGGCCGCGGCGTCCACCACGATCTCAGGAGCCATGCCGCGCCCAGACTGGCGGGCGAAGAAGCCCGCCGGCGTCGCGCCGGTCAGCGAGTCCGACGTGAGGACGCCCACGGCCTTGCCCTGCTTGCGGGCTGCCATCGCGAGGGATCGGAGCGCCCGGCCTTCCGGCGTGGTCGCGATCGCGCCGTTGGCGACCTTCTCGCCGCAGGCGATGGCGGTGGCGGCGGCGGCCGAGTCCGTGACGGATGAGCTTTTCGAGGCGGTCTTGCAGAAGCCGCGGACGGGGAGCTGCTGCATGAACAGCCGGTTCGTGGCGCCGTGCGTCCAGAGCGAGGCCAGGTCGCAGGCGCCCGCGCCCATGCCGTCGCCGATGACGAGGACGATGTTGCGGGGGGGCTTGTCGGTCGTCTTCTGCACGAGCGGCTTGTCGAGGGCGGGGGTCTGGAACTCGCGGGTGATCGGGTAGGCGATCTTGATCGGCGTCACCGCCACGTCGTCGCCGATCGAGGCGCCAGCCACCATCCACACCATGTCGGTGGCTGTCAGCGAGACGGCCTTCAGCCTGCGCTGGGTGTCGAGGGGAAATTTGGAGATGAAGAGCGAGACCTGCTTGCTGCCGTTGTATTCGGTCCAACTGCGGAAGAGATTCTTGCCGCCCTTCGCCTGGAACCAGTCCGCCACGTCGCGTCCGCCGCGGATGTTGTGGCTCGAGCGGGTGCCGTCGTCGTAGCAAAGGACGAGGCGTCCGAGGATTTCGTTGTTCGAGGGGCACCAGGCGCCGGCGTGGAGCAGGTAGAACACGGCCTCGCCGCCTGCGGCCGCCACGGGTATTTCGGCCTCCTGCGGGAGATAGGGACGGGGCTTGCCGCCGAGCACGATGCAGGACTTGCCGCCGGTGGCGGTGTCGGAGGCGAACTCGAAGGCGACGCCCGAATGCTCGTAGCGTCCTGGCTTGGCCACCCGGAGGTCGTTCGCCCCCTGGTCGGTCCAGCCGCCCTGGCGGTCGTCGGCCGTTTCGTCGGCGAAAGCGGTGTTGGCGCCGGTGCCGAACGGCACGGGCGTGGTGGCGGAGCGGGCGATGGCGCAGAGCAGGGCGAAGCTGGCGGCGAGGGCGGAGACGAAGCGGCGATTCATGTTGATTCCCAAGGGTTGCGGACTGTGGGCAAGCGGGGAGGGCGATCCCCTCTCAGGCCACACCGCCCGCAGTATAGCAGACCCCCTGAAGCCTGCCAAGCCTTCGCGATTTCCGTGGCGCGATTTCCGTTGCCCGGCGCGGGGGAAATTTACTATAGTGCGTGGCCGGCAATGCGGGTGAGTAGCTCAGTCGGTTAGAGCACCTGGTTTACACCCAGGTTGTCGCGGGTTCGAATCCTGCCTCACCCACCAGCCTTGAAACGAATTGAAACACCGTGCGTCTCCCCCTCAACCGGGCAGGGCCGCATGGCCTACACGGGCGTCTTTCCGACCAATGCGCCCGCCCGCTTCATCGCCTGTCGCCAATGTTCGCGGCGAGGACCTTGATCCAGCCGTCGTCGCGCAAATCCACGTCGTCCCATTTCAACAGGCAGACATCGCCGATGCGAAGCGACGCGGGCGGAACGCCCTTCCACGGGACTCCCGTGTTGAACACAACCGCTTTGCCGTCCTGCTTGAAAAAGCCGTACCAAGTCGGCCTCAGCGAATCACCATCCCGTTGCTTGACGAACATCGACGAGTCGTGGTCTTTGCCCGCCACATCTTTTCACGGAATATAGTTGCATTGTTGCGCAACAATGCCGTACAATGCCCGCCATGAACTCGAAGGAAGTCAAGACTTTCGGCTGGCTCGTCGGCCTGTTTCTCGTGCTCTACTACCTGCCCGTCGGGACGGCGCGTTTTCAAGGCGCGCTGATCGAGGCGTTCAAGCTGGCCAAGTGGTACGCACGGGAGCATGTCCTCCTCTGCCTTGTCCCGGCCTTCTTCATCGCCGGAGCCATCGGCGTGTTCGTGAGTCAGGCGGCGGTGATGAAGTATTTCGGGCCGAAGGCGAACAAAGCCCTGGCATACGGCGTCGCATCCGTGTCGGGCACCATCCTGGCCGTCTGCTCCTGCACAGTCCTGCCCCTGTTCGGCAGCATCTACATGCGCGGTGCGGGGTTGGGACCCGCCATCGCGTTTCTCTACTCGGGACCGGCGATCAATGTGCTGGCCATCGTTCTGACGGCGCGTGTGCTGGGCTGGCAACTGGGCGTCGCCAGGGCCATTGGCGCGGTCGTGTTCAGCGTCGTCATCGGATTGCTCATGCATCTTCTCTTCCTCAAGGAGGAACGCGAGAAGGCGGCCCAGGCACAGGACGTCTACATTGGCGATGACGAGAAAGATAGCCGTCCTCTTTGGCAAGTGGCACTGTATTTCATCTCGATGGTCGGCATCCTGGTCTTCGCCAACTGGGGCAGGCCGATGGAGACGACGGGGCTCTGGTTCACGATCTTTCGGGCCAAGTGGCTCGTCACGGGCGGATTCGCCGTGCTGTTGGGCGTGGCCCTGTGGCGTTTCTTCGGCGTGAAGTTGCTGCATGTCGTGCTGGCCGGTTTGCCAGCGGCGGTTCTTGCCCTTCTCCTGCCGGAATACCCGGTCGCGGCCTTCACAGCAGGCTCGGCGGGTCTGGCTGCGCTGACGTTCTTCGGCGGAGCGGAGATGAAGGACTGGCGGGATCAGACGTGGGGATTCGGGAAGCAGATCACGCCCCTGCTGATGGGCGGCGTGCTGGCGGCGGGTTTCTTTCTCGGCAGTCCGGAGGCGACCGACGCCGGGATCGTGCCCAACATCTGGA
>CAYVJM010000153.1:0-6049 GCA_964451695.1 uncultured Lentisphaerales bacterium
CCCGGCGCGGCGACCCACTCCGCCGTGTAGCCGACGACGTTGATCGCGACGAACACCACGCAGAAGCGCGGGAGCGCGAACGGCGCCGAGAACGGGATCTTCGCGTGGGCCGCCAGCCCGCGGCAGGTCGTAGACGCCGACGGGGACGACGGTCGCGGATTGGGGCGGATAGGGCAGCACGTCGTCCCTGACCAGTTGCGTGGACTCCATCCAGTACGCGAGGCCGATGCTCGACGCCGTCCCCAGAATCACGGCGGGATCGCATGCCGAGGCCATCGTCGCGATGTTGCAGGCGAGCCGGTCTCCATCGCCGGCAAATGCGTACGGGAGCGGACCCTCGTGGACGTACATCGCGATGCGCACCCGCTGCCCGGCCGGGAGCGTCGGGATCGCCACATCGAACGACAGCCCGTCCGCGGTCTCGCCGTTCGTGCTTGTCGAGCGCGCCAGCATCAGCCCGTGGAGCCGGTACTGGTGAAAGGCGGGCGGACCGGCAATCGAGGCGTACCGGCAGCCCACCCACGCCCCGTAGGCGTTGAAATGCCGGGCCACCACGTTGTCGGCGACATACCCGCCCAGCGAGCTCAACTGGGAGACGGTCTGGCATTCGCGCATCTCCAGCAGCCTGCGCATCATCGCCGCGTCGCCCGTCTCCTGCACCGGCAGGATTCCCGCCGTCTGCACGTATTTGACCGCGATGGCGACTTCATTGTCGATCGTCCCCCCCAGGCGGTGGTCGTTTCGGCCGACGTCGTCGAAATCGAACTCGTTGAGCAACGTCATCCTCGCCTGCGCATCGGCCGCCACCTCGCGGTCGAACGCCACCGAGAGCGTCGTGCCGTCGAGCATCGCGCCCCCCTCGATCCACGCCCCGTGCGCGGCGATGTAGTCGCCGAGTCGAAGCACCACGTGCAGATAAGCGGTGGCGTTCACGCCGGCGCCGAGGGGCAACACCGCGTCGCACGACGTGTCGGCTCCGGCGTTGGCGCGGACGAGCCGCCGCAGCGGCGCCTGCCAGGTCGGATCGGCGTCGTCGACGGCCGTGACTGGATCGGGCGAGGAGTACGCCGCCGCGAGCACCCCGGCCCAGTCCGGCGGAATCGCCGACGTGGACGGGATGGCGACGAGCACGGCGCCGCATTCCGTCCACCGGTCTCCATGAAGCGTGGCCGAGACGCCCAGCATCTTCGCGACCGTCCCCGCCCTGGCGTCCGCCGGGATGCGGATCGTGTAGCAGACGGCGGAGGCGTAGGCCCGCTGCTTGCCGGCGGCGTAGTCGCCGCAGAATTTCGCGGCGTCGTACCCGTCCTGGAATCCGCTTTGCGAATACCGGTGCGGCGGCAGGTCCGAATCCTCCTTGGCCAGGGGCGTCCACCCGGAGGCGACCATGCGTTTGAAGGCCAGCGTGGTCATCGCCTCCATCGCGGTGCAGCTTGTCAGATCCGAGACTCCGCGCATCCCATGGCGGGCAAAGGGCAGCTTGTAGGCGTGGCTCATGTGCAATCTCCCGATGATTCAGGCGTGATCCCGTCATCGCCTTCGGCGTCCCCGGGGTGTTCAGGTTCGTTTCCCGCGCCGCTCTCGTCGGCGGGGTGGTCCGCATCGCCGCCTCCGCCCGGCTCGTTGCCGGGGTGGCCGCACGGCGGTGGCGCCTCCTCTTCCTCCCCGCCGCCACCCGGCTCGTCCTCGGGCAGTTCCGGCGTCTCGTTGATCCATCCGACCACCAGCGCGCGGACGCCCCCGCCGGAGGTCTCGACATGGGCGTAGCCGAAATCCGCCGCCGACACGGGGCCCGTCACAGGGCGCCGCCAGCGATGCGGCGCGGCCGTCGGGTTCACGCCCGCGGCGAGAGGCGCGCCCGTGGCCGCGTCGGCCACGTCGTAGGTCCAGTCGGCCGGGGACGATTCGCCGCCGGGGCCTCCGCCGACGCCTGCGAGGACGACGGGGAAGACGCCGCCAGGCCCCATCGCGCCGAGCCGCACGAGCGCCCATTGCAAGCCCGCGCCGCCCGCCCGCCAGAGAATCGCGGCGGAACCCCGCGGGTCGGCCGCGAGCGACGCCGTGACGCCGTCCGCGATCTCGGCGGAGCGAAGCAGCGCATCCTCCTCGGGCGCGTCGAGGACCACGGGGCACACGCCCGAGGCGAACGCCCGCCCCATCATGCCGGCGGCGACGGGCTCGGCGAGCACCACGAACAGCCCCTCGTGCCGCCCCGCCGCCGGGGCGACGCACGAGAGCGCCGCGCGGTCCTTGAACGCCTCCTCGTTGGCGGCGGGGTCGATCACCGGCGCGTCGACCCCGAGCACCTCGAAACGCCCGCGGTCCGCGCCGGAGTCGTTGCGCACGAGCACGACGCCCGGCTGCGGGGCCGACGGACGCGATTCCTGGCCGATGCCCGCCGTGCGCCTCCGCAGGTCGAGCGCCGCGTCGACGAACGCGTTGTAGGCGGCGGCCGGGATCGCCAGCGGCTGGCCGGACTGGACTTTCCGAAGCGCATCGCTCATGTTCCAATCCCCAGATCCGAAAAATTGCCTTCCTCGTAGACCTTCTCGACGTAGGCCGCCAGGGGGGCCTTCACCAGGCTGTGGCTGGCGGCGTCCTCGGCGTCGGCGTACCGCACCCAGAGGTACTCCCAGCCCTTTTTCGCGATGCCGCCGATCTGCCCCACCGCGAGCCCGGAGCGGTTGGGCGACCCGGCGAAGCGGAAGGTGATCTCCCAGTCGTCCTCGCCCCGGCGCGATCCGCTTGCGCCCAGGAAGAGGCATTCGCCCGCCGCCAGCCCCTTGAAGGACGCCCCGTTGACCTTGCCGGTGAGGGCGAAGAGCCTGGTCTTGAACGCGCTGGTGACCAGATGGGCCGCGACGTAGTGCGTTTCGCTGAAGTTGTAGACGGGCACGGTGATGTCGACGCCCTCGACGTTGTCGTGCGTCACGCCGATGGCACCCTGGAAGTCGGGCGCCTGCGCGGGATGGCGTGACACCGTCTGCAGCGACTGCGTGACGTGCTGCGTTCCGCCGCCCGTGTCGAAGTTGAAGACCGAGTCGCCGGTCTGCGGAGGATCGGGACGCGGCGCGTAGTTCGCCGTGCCCGTCCAGATGCAGAAATCCGGGTTCTCCGTGTCGATGCAGACCGGCTCGACCGAGACGGGCTGGCGACGGAGCCCGGCGAAGTTCGCGGGGGCGGCCGCCTTGAGCGCCTCGACGGCCGCGGCTTCGTCGACCGTCCCCCGGATCGTGTAGGACAGCTCCGCCGAGCGTCCCTCCGTCCACTGGCGCGATCCGGCGTTCTCCGTGCAGGCTATGGGCATCCGGGCATCCTCCTTTCGCTCATGCGAAGACCAGTCCGCCGGCCTGGGCCGACTGGACGAGGCGCTTCGTGTTCCGGGCGGTCTCCTCGGTCGCGGCCGCCGTGCGGTCCGCTGCGTTCGCCGCCGCGAGGCTCTGCATGGCGTAGGCGTTGAACGTGCCGCGCACCCCCACGTCGGCCGCGGCGGACTCGACGACGTCGCCGATGTCGCCCAGCCCGTCCAGCGCGTCCCGGGCCTTCTGCGCGATGTCGTCGGACTCGCCGGAGCCGGCCGCCTTGCCCTCGCGCTTGCGGCGCGCCGCGTCGACGGCCTCGCGCCACTCGCCGCGGGCCCTGGCCAGATCGGACTCGTTCTCGGCCATGCGCCCGGCATGTTCGGCGTCGAGTTCGGCGCGCTTGTCGAGGTTCTCCTGGCCGAACCCGGCCAGCGTCGCCTCGTGCGCGGCGGACGCGCGGTTTCGCGCATCCTGGCGCTCCGCCTCCCGCTGCGCGCTCTTGCGATCCTTCTCGTCCTCGATCCCGGCGATTGCCGCCTGCCTCCGCTCGTCGACCATCCGGTTCTCCGACTCGAGGTCGACCGAGTCGTCGAAGAGGCTCCTGATCCAGTTCCACGCCTTCTGCGCCCCGGCCTTGATGTTCTGCCAGGTCTTGGCGAAGAACCCCGTGAAACCCTCCCAGAGGCTGGCGAGGAAATCGACGGTCGCCATCCAGCCGACCTCGAGCGCGTGCCACACGATCTCCACTGTGGCCAACAGGCCGTGCCAGGCGTCATAGCCGGTCTTGATGAAGAAGTTGCGGAAGTTGAGCCAGACCTTCTCGAGGAAGTTGACGCCGCGCGTCCACTCCATCTTGAGCATGAGCCACAGGATCTTCGCCGCCAGGGAGATGTCGCCCGCCGCCAGCGCGTCGGCGATGCCGCCGAACGAGGCCATCGCGTCGTCCTTGAGGATCTGGAACCTGCCGCCCAGCCACCCCAGCGCCTGCGCACCGGCCCCCGTGGCGTGGAGCAGCGTCGCGCCGAGCGCGGCCACGGCGGCGATCACCAGGCCGACCGGGGAGACCAGGAAGGCCGCCGCCGCCCCCAGCGCGGAAAACGCCGACATGGCGAAGGAGACGACGCCCGCCAGCGCCCCGAGCGCGGAGCCCAGGCCGGAGATGATCGTCCCCGCCGCCACGAGCGCCGCGCCCGTCGCGACGACGGCGGCGGCGACCTTGAGGGCGCTCGCGATGAATCCCCGGTTGCCCTTCACCCAGTCGGCGACGGACTTCGACGCCCGCGCCACCCGTTCGGCCAGGTCCTTGAGCAACGGCGCCAGCGCGGAGCCGATGGCGAAGACCGTCATCTTCAGCGATTTCCACAAGTCGTCGAGCGCGTCGCCGAACCCGTCGGCCGCCTCGGCGTCCTCGGTGCCCATGACGAGGCCGAGGTCGCGGGCGCGCGCTTCGTAGGCGGCGAGGCCCGCGGCGCCGCCTTCGAGCATGGGCAGCAGCTCCGTCCCCGAGCGGCCGAAGATCGTCATGGCGACGGCGGCCTTCCGGGTGGGATCCTCGATCCCGTCCAAGCGGTCGGCCAGCAGACGGAACTGCGCTTCGGGCGAGAGGCCCTCCATGTCCCGGAACGTCAGCCCCAGGTCCGCCAGCGAATCGGTCGCCGTGCCCAGGCCCCGGCCGGCGTCGTAGATCGTTCGCTGCATCCTGCGGATTCCCTTCTCCAACGCCTCCGCGCCCGCGCCCGACTGCTCGGCGGCGTAGCCCAGGACGCTCAACGCCTCGACCGAGACGCCCGTGCGCCTGGACATGTCCCACATCCGGCTGCCCATGTCCGCGAAACTCTTGGCGGCCAAGCCCAGCGGCGCGATCATCGCCGCGCCCAGCGCCGCGGTCTTCAGGCCGAGGCTCCGGATGGAGCCGCCGAACGCCTTGAGCTTCTTCTCGGCCTGGCGGAGGCCGCGCACGAGCCTGCTGTCGTCGGCGAAAAGTTCGACGAAGGCGCGCCCGGCTCGAATGCCCTGTGCGGTTGCCATCTGCCCCTCCCTACAGAAGACCGTTGCGGTCGATGATGTCGACGAGGATCGCCAGCGCGACGGCGAGGACGACGAAGACGACGATGAAGAGGACGGCCATGGGACTATTCCTCTCCATCCATCGGCAGCGCGTACCAGCCCTCCGGCAGATCCATCCGGCCTTCGACGGCGCTCCCCGACTCGTCGAGCACCCAGACCTTCGCGTCTCGCAGCGTCTCGCGCAGCCGGACCGGAGTCCCGTGCGGCACGTAGACCGTGCGCGTCGCGCAGCCTGCCAGCAGGAGCTGGGCGAGTACGGCGGCCAGCGCGGCGAGCCTCACCGGCCGCCTCCCCACGTCCGCCGGATGCGCGCGATCAGGCGCCGCCTCGTCTGCGCGTCGGGGTCCGCCCCCTCCGCGCGCGGCCTGGCCTCGCGCGCCCCCCACGAGAGGAGCGCCTTGAAGATCTCCGCGAAAATCGACGCGAGCCATTTCATCCCCCTCGCTCCGCGTCCGGGCTGCGCGCGAGGTTGCCCGAGGCCTCGAGCTGGGCGTGGACGATCTGGATGCCTTCGCGCAGGTTCTGCCTCGTCTTCTCGTCGGCGGGGCGTCCGCGGGACTGCTCGTAGACCTTCAGCACGTAGTTGAGCGCGGCGTTGAGCCGGTTGAACGCCTTGTTGGGCGTTTCGTCGGGGATCTCCTTCTCGGCCCACTTGACGGCCGCGATGAT
Organism: uncultured Lentisphaerales bacterium; assembly: GCA_964451695.1. Classification (GTDB taxonomy): domain Bacteria; phylum Verrucomicrobiota; class Kiritimatiellia; order RFP12; family UBA3636; genus JAAZAI01. The sequence continues at coordinate 6,039 of CAYVJM010000153.1, forward strand.
CGTCCCCTCGA
>CAYVJM010000154.1:0-6039 GCA_964451695.1 uncultured Lentisphaerales bacterium
CCACGTATCGGGACGAGTCGGGGCCGGGCGACACCACGGCCTGGGTTTACGACCCCGCCACGGGCCTGCTTGTCCAGAAGCTCTATGAAGATGGCAAAGGCCCGACATACACCTACACCCCCGACGGCAAGCTCGCTTCACGGACATGGGCAAGGGGCGTGGTCTCCACCTACACCTACGATGGCTGGGGCAATCTGACAAACATCGTCCATTCGGACGGCACGCCGTCGATTTCGATGGCCTACGACGTCATGGGGCGGCTTGTCGAGACATCCGATGCGGCGGGCGTCACGGCGTTCACCTACGATGCGTTCTCCTCGCTCACGAACGAAACTGTCGCAGGCCAGTACGCAAAAACCCTCGACGGGACGAATGCGCTTGAACGCGCGAGGTGGACTGGCGTAGAATGCGAGACAATGACAAAACGGGCAATGCGGACAAGCCGCGCCGCCCAACAACAAGGAAAACCGACTCTATGAAAAATACCGCCGCTTCCATCGCCCTGCTCGCCTCCCTCTCCTGCTTCGCCCTTGCGGCATCTGCGGAGATCCCCGTGAAATCCGGCGACTCCATCGCCTTCATGGGCGATTCGATCACCGCGCAGGGCAACCAGGCGCCATCAGGCTACATCCATCTCGTCGTCGACGGTCTCAAGGCCGCGGGCGTCGAAGTCAAGGCGATCCCCGCCGGCATCTCGGGCCACAAGTCCACCCAAATGCTCGCCCGCGTCGACAAGGATGTGATCGCGAAGAAGGCCCAGTGGATGACGCTCTCCTGCGGCGTCAACGACGTCTGGCACGGCGCGAACGGCGTTCCCCTCGAGGCCTACAAGACCAACATCACGGCGCTCGTGGACAAGGTTGACGCGGCCGGGATCAAGGTCATGATCCTCACCGCCACGATGATCACCGAAGATCCCGCCGCGGAGAACAACAAGAAGCTGGCGCCGTACAACGACTTCCTCCGCCAGCTCGCCAAGGAGCGCGGCTATCTGCTGGCCGATCTGAGCGCCGACATGCACGCGGGCGTCAAGCAAGGCATCCGCTTCACGGCGGACGGCGTCCACATGGCCTTCGTCGGCAACAAGATGATGGCGTCCGGCATCCTTCGCGCCTTCGGCGTGCCCGAGGACTCGATCGCCGCGACGAATGCGCGCTGGGACGATATGCCGGGCATGGCGAAGATCAACGTTCCGATGTCGGAGCGCCAGCGCAAGGCCCTGGCTGAAGCGGCCTCCGCCGAGAAGAAGAGCGTCGAGGCGTACGTCCTCGACAAGGCGCTCGGGAAGTAGGTTCCCCGGACGCGTCATTTCAGGCGCCTTCGCCGCAACGGGCGAAGGCGCCTTGGGTCTATCTATCGAGGTCTAGTCCCCGCGGGCGACGGCGATGAGGCCGCTGCGGGCGAGATCCATGATCGTGTAGGGCCGCAGCAGCTTGAGGAAATCCTCCACCAAGTTGCGGGTGCCCACGAACTGGATCGTCAGCGAGTTCTCCCGGACGCCGATGATCTCGGCCTTGAAGAGGGCGGCGAGCTCGATGATCTCGCCGCGCTTCCCCTTCGGGGAGGCGACCTCGACGAGGATCAGCTCGCGCTCGAGGTGCGAGACGGAGGTGAGGTCGTTGACCTTGATCACGTCCACGAGCTTGTTGAGCTGCTTGGTCACCTGCTCGAGAACTTTCTCGTCCCCCGGGAGGGTGATCGTCATGCGGGAGAGCATCGGATCCGCGCAGGGGCCGACGTTGAGCGTCTCGATGTTGTAGCCGCGGCCCGAAAAGAGGCCCACGATGCGCGAGAGCACGCCCGGCTGGTTTTCCACGGTGGCATTGATGATGTGGTTCATGGGTAGGCTCCTTCCCTAGATCTTGCGGATCGTGTCGTCCACCGTGCCGCCCGGCGGGATCATCGGCAGGACGTTGGCGACCGGGTCCACGATGAACTCGAGCACCCACGGCTCGGGGCTGGCGAACGCGGCGTCGAGGGCGGGACGCACATCCTCGATCCGGACAATGCGCTTCGCGTTCATCCCGTGGGCGTGGGCCAGCATGACGAAGTCCGGCAGGTACGGGGAGTCCGCCGGCTTGGGCGGGATCTTCTCGTTGGCCGGCCGATTCGTCTGGGTGAGCACGACCGCCGAATAGGTGTGGTTGTAGAACATGTCCTGCCACTGGCGGACGTTGCCGAGGAACCCGTTGTTGAGGATGACGACCTTAATGGGGAGCTTGTGCTCCACGGCCACGACGAGCTCCTGAGCGTTCATCTGGAAACCGCCGTCGCCCGTGATGCAGACGCACAGCGCGTCGGGGCGCCCGAACTGGGCGCCGATCGTCGCGGGGAGGCCGTAGCCCATCGTCCCGAGACCGCCGGAGCTGAGGAAGTGGCGCGGGCGGCTATGGCGGAAGAACTGGGCCGACCACATCTGGTTCTGGCCCACGTCGGTGCAGACGACCGCCTCGCCGTGGCTGGCGGCATCCACCTGCTCGACGACGTACTGCGGCATGATGGCGCCGGAGGGCGAGGGATCGTAACCGAACGGATCCTCCTTCTTCCACTTCACGCACTGGGCGACCCAGTCGCGCCGCTTCGTTTCGGCCACCTGCGGGAGCAGCGCCTCGAGGATGGGCCGCGCATGGCCGACGAGGGGCAGGTCGCAGCGAACGCTCTTGCCGATCGCCGAGGGATCGATGTCGATGTGCGCGATCTTCGCGTTCGGGGCGAACGCGGAGATCTTGCCGGTCACGCGATCGTCGAAGCGCGCCCCCACGCAGAAGAGCACGTCGCACGCCTGGACCGCCTTGTTCGCCGCGATCATCCCGTGCATGCCGAGCATGCAAAGCGCCAGCTCGTCGCGCTCGGGAAACGCCCCGAGTCCGAGCAGCGTCGTCGTCACCGGGATGTCCGCCTTGCGCGCGAGTTCGCGCACGAGGTCCGACGTGCCGGAGGCGATCACGCCGCCACCGACGTAGAGCAGCGGCTTTCGCGCGGCGTTGACGAGGGCCGCGAGCCGGGCGATCATCTTCGGATGTCCCTCGAACGAGGGCTTGTAGCCGGGGCGCTCGAAGCTCGCCGGGAACGGCACGCCCGTCTTGGCGCGCTGGACGTCCTTGGGCAGGTCGATGAGCACCGGCCCGGGCTTGCCCGTGCGGGCGATGTGGAAGGCCTCCACGATGATGCGCGGAAGGTCGTTGACGTCCTTCACGAGGAAATTGTGCTTCGTGATCGGGCGCGTCACGCCGCAGATGTCCGCCTCCTGGAAGGCGTCGTTGCCGATCACCGCGGTGCTCACCTGGCCGGTGACGCAGACCATCGGGATGCCGTCCATGTTCGCCGTGGCCAGGCCGGTCACGGTGTTCGTGGCGCCCGGCCCCGAGGTCACCAGGCAGCAGCCGACCTCGCCCGTCGCCCGGGCATACGCGTCCGCCATGTGCGCCGCGCCCTGCTCATGGCGGGGCAGGACGACCTTCATGGTGGTGCTGGCAAGTTCGTGGAAGACGTCGAGGATCGCCCCGCCGGGATAGGCGAAGAGCGTCTTGCAGCCGGCGCGCTCGAGGCCTTCGATCAGGCATCGCGCGCCCGTGCGCATGGGTTCGGCGTCGTTATCGGTTTTCGGTTTGCTGGTCATCGGTTACCTGCTCGTTTCTGGCGATAGGTGCCTTGGAGTTTTGAAGAAATGATGTTTGCCGTTAAAAAGAAAAACCACCCTGCCCTCTTTGCGTTCGGGGCGGGCGGTTCGTGGGTGACATGAAATGCTGCAACGGGGGTTTAGTCCGCTGGCAGCGTCTCAACCGAAACGCCCGCCCCGGATACGGCGACAAGGACGACAAGCATCCGCCCGCGCATCCCATCGGGACGCACGATGCCGGGAATGTCCCCGCCGAGGCTGGCGCTTCTGGTGTTCACGGAGCGGTCACTATAGCGATTCGCCCCGCCGGTGTCAATAGGGCCGTGAAAAAAAAGCGTGGCGGCGGCGGGCCCGCGCTGACGGGTCACGGGAGAGGCTCGAGGTCGATGTGGGCGGGTTGCGACGGCGCCACGAGACGCAGCATACGGTAGACGCCGTTGCGGTTGGCGAATTCACCCGAGTCGGCCTGCAGGCGCATGTCGGCGCCCCAGCGGAAGGCGAGGGTCCGGCCGCGAAATTCAAGATCGACGCCCGAGTCGGTTGCAACGTGCGTGGTCCGGCTTTCACCGTCGCTGACAAGACAAGGCACGACGATCTCGATGGGCAGGACAGGATTGCCGCCGATGTCGACGGACCAGTCCAGACACACCTTGCCGCGGACGATGCGCACGGTTTCATGCACCGTGGTCGCGCCTTTTTGGTAGACGCACGCCACGCCGGAAACGTCGCCGCCCGTCTTGAGCGTCTCGATTTCCACGTGAACGCCTTCGGTCCACGAGGCCAGCGAATCCGCGGCACCGTCGGGACTCCGCCACGCGGGGCCGAGGGCGACGGGCGTTTCCGGCGCCGGGCAGCCCGGGGCATAGATGCACTTGGGATGGGAGGCAAAGGGCATGCCGAGGGGAAATCCGGGCACGAGACCCTTGAAGAGAATGCGGCCGACGCCGGTGGCATCATGGTTGGGATCCGCCTGCGTGTCGCTTTCGACATACGCGCCTTCGGCGCAGAGGACGACTTTATGGAAGGCGGGCTGCAGCGCCAGCGAATAGCCGCCGATCTCCGCAGGCGTCGGGTGTTCGGAAATGGCGTCGTCGGCATAGAGCGCGGCGAGTCCGAAATACGATGTGGCGAGCATGCTGTAGACGGAGTACTGCCCATAGGTGTCGCACCCGTGGCGGGTCTGCGGCGCGAAGTGGTTCTTGATGTGGCGGACAGGCTCGCTGTCGGCGAACCACGGCCGCACCGCCCTCGCGGACAGACGGGCCTGGCGCTTGAAGGCGCCGGCGAGCGCGGGATCGGTCGCGCGGTGGCGGCGGGCCTCCAATTCCGAAAGGGCGCAGACGATCGCCTCCTGGAAGTTGAACTGCGAGGAGCGGCCGCCAAAGGGCACGAAGCCGTCGGGAGAGATGAAGAGGAGCATCGTCTGATTGCCACGCCGGAGGATTTCCTCCAACAGGCCGCGGAGGGGTCCGTCGTAGCCGCGGGCGATGGCGGCCGCGAACTGCAGCCGCGTCGTGATATCGTACGTGATCGGATCGCCGGGATCCCGGTACATGCCCCAGGCGGTGAACCGATGGGTCTGCGCGGCCATGTAGGTGTCGAAGAACCGGTTGCCCCAGAGGAAGCCGTCGGGACCGCCGATGCCGGCGGATTCGCGCATGCTCTCCCCGGCGCTGCTGTAGACGGCCCAGTTGTGGAAGCGCTCCAGGTCGGCGTGCGACGGATCGACGTAGACGTAGGCGCGCTCGGGCCGCACGGCGGCCAGACTCGCCTTCCACTGGCGGACGGCGTCGTCCGGCGCGATCGCGGTCAGACAGTCGAATGCCGTGACCAGTTCGCGCATCCAGAAATCGGCCGATGCAGATTTCGGAAGATCGGGGCTCGCAAGGCGGTTGCAGCAATACGTCATCGCCTTGAAGGCGGTGTCCCGCAAATCGGCGATGCGGCCGAAATGGAGGAGGATCGCGGCGGACGAGACAAACCGAGGCGTCGCCTGCGCCCACTCCGCGTGGATGACCGGATCGATGAGCGCGCCGTCGTCGGACACCCAGCTCGCCGCAGTCCGCACCATGGGCTCCATCAAGTCGAGGTAGACCTCGCGCGCCAGACCGCTGGGCCGCCAGCCTTCGGGCGCGGGCTTCTTCAAAATGCGCCGAATCTCGCCTTCCAGCGGATAGCGGCCCAGGCCCAGCGAACCAAGATCGCGAATTTCAGGGGACATCGTGGATATGGGATTCATGCGGGGATTGTATCACCTGTCCACAACTGCGGGAAGCCACTCGCAGAGACTTCCAAAGCGACCCGCGCGTTCGAGCCATTCGAAGCTTGACTCCTCGGAACCAAAAGCCTATATTGCGCCTAGTTGTCCAAAATTGGCCTACTTTGGGGGAAATATGCCATCGGCCTCTTTTGTCGTTGAA
>CAYVJM010000155.1:0-5970 GCA_964451695.1 uncultured Lentisphaerales bacterium
CTATGCCTGGTCCAGCCAGGAGTGCGAGGAACTGAAGCAGGCCGCCCTGGCCAATCTGGCGGAGCGGCAGGCGGAACGCCAGGCCCTCCAGGCGGAGCAGACCCCTTCGGAGGCTCCCGTCGACCAGGAAGAGGAGAAGGACGGGCTGATTCCCCGCGTCGTGGCCGACGGGAACGTGGACGGCGTCATCCTCACGGGCGGCCATTCGGTGGAGCTGACGGAGCGGGTCCAGGCAGTCGTCCCAACGGTGGTCGTGAATGATCGAATCAGCGGCTCTGGGGCGTCCTGCATCGCCGTCGATGAAACGGCGGCGATGCGGACTGCGCTGGACCATCTGCGCGCGCTCGGCCACCGCCGCGTGGCGTTCTTCTACATCGCCGACTACACCTACGTGGCCGACCCGAAGCGCGACCACGAGCACCCCCACGTGCTGCGCGCGAACGCGTTCAAGACCCTCGCGCACGACGCCGGCATGTCCGAGGCCCGGGTCGAGGTGCTGCCCGGCCGCACCAAGCCGCTCGATGAAACGATGGCCGACTGCCTTCTGGCGTGGCGCAAGGCCGGCGCGATGCCGACCGCGCTGCTCTGCGCGGCCGACGTCTATGCCATGGCTTTTCTGAACGCTGCCGGGGATCTGGGCATTCGCGTTCCCAACGAGATCAGCGTGATCGGCATCGACGACGACAACGCCTGCCAATACGTCCGGCCCAATCTGACGAGCATCCGCGCGCCGCTCGAAGAGATGGGCGCGGCCGCCGTCGCGGCGCTGGTCGACCGCATCGAACGGCCCGAAGCGGCGTGCATGACGCAATTCTTCGGCGTCAAGCTCATGACGCGCAAGTCTTGCTCGATTCCTCCCGAATCCTCGCCCTCTCAAGGGAAGCGCGCGACCGCCGCGCCGGCGCCTGAACGCGGAACGACAAAGGCGGGCGGATGAAGGCGCGCCCTCCTGCAAGGAGGCCATCGGCTAGGGGCCCTGATACGCGCCGCGAACCGCCTCGGGCGCTTCCCAGCCGGGTGCTGCTCGACTGGCAGGACCTGGAGCTGGGCATGTTCTTCCACTTCGACATCCCCGTGTACCGGCCGGGCTGGGACTGGCGGACGTTCGAGAACCTTCCGCCCGCCGATGCCTACCAGCCGGCGAAACTGGACACCGACCAGTGGATCGCGGCGGCGCGGGCGATGGGCGCGCGCTACGCGGTCTTCGTCGCCAAGCACTGCAGCGGCTTCCTCCAGTGGCAGTCGGATCTGTACCCCTACGGCGTGCGGCAGACGTCGTGGCGGGGCGGGGAGGGCGACGTCGTCGCGGACTTCGTCGCCTCGTGCCGGAAGGCCGGCATCCGGCCGGGTCTCTACGCCTCGACCAGCGCCAACGCCTATTTGCGCTGCGACGCCAACCACGTCGCGGGCGGAGACGCCGCGGTGCAGGCGCGCTACGCCCGCGTCTGCGAACGGATGGCCGAAGAGCTGTGGTCGCGGTACGGGGACTTTGCGGAAATCTGGTTCGACGGCGGCGCGCTGCCTGTCGAGGAGGGCGGGCCCGACCTCGTGCCCATCCTGCTGCGCCACCAGCCTGGCGCTGTCGTCTTCCAGGGCCCCGCCGGCGCGCCGAATCTGATCCGCTGGGTCGGCAACGAGCGCGGCGTGGCCCCGCAGCCGTGCTGGAGCACGGCCTTCGGCACCACGCGCGACGACGGCACCCAGGAGCGCAAGTACGAAGGTCATCCAGACGCCCCGTTCTGGATCCCGGGCGAGTGCGACGTGCCCGTCCGCCGCGACGAATGGTTCTGGAGACTCGGCGAAGAGGGCAAGGTCCGCACCCTCGACGAGCTGATGGAAATCTACGAGACGTCGATCGGCCGCAACTGCAACCTGCTGCTCAACGCCAACATCGATCCGGGCGGCCTCGTGCCGGAGCCGGATTTCTCCCGCTATGCCGAATTCGGCCGCGAAGTCGTCCGCCGCTACGGGCGCTCGCTGGCCGAGACGCACGGTCCGGGCTGGACGCTGGAGCTGGCGATCGAGCCGGCGCGCGAGGTGGGCGCCGTCGCGATCATGGAGGATCTCGCGCAAGGCGAGCGCGTCCGGGCCTTCGCGGTCGAGACGCTCGCCGCAGACGGCGCGTGGCGCCTGCTTTGCGACGGCGAGTCCGTCGGCCACAAGCGCATTGTGCGGTTCCCGGGCGTCGCGACCGCGCGGCTGCGCCTGCGCGTCGCGAAGTCGGAGGGCGAGCCGCGGATCCGTCGCTTCGCGGCATTCAAGCCATGAAGGGGGCGTCTTATGCGTTTCTGGCGGTCGGCGACCTCCACTACGACCGGGAGGCGTTCCACGTGCCCGGCGCGGCGGCGGCGGACGACGGCTACATGGCGATGTGGAAGGCGCGGATGCCCGCCTTCCTCGACCGCATGGCCCGGCGGGCTCGGGCCGAGCGCGCCGCGTTCGCCCTGCAACTCGGCGACTTCGCCAACGCCCCGTTCGCCGACTTCGACATCCAGTGCCGCGCGCTCGAGGAGGCGTGGACCCGCATCGACTCGGCACTGGGCGTCACGACCTATCCGGTGATGGGCAACCACGAGAGCTACAAGGCCCACGGCTACCCCGCGTACCGGCACGTGATGACGCCGAAAATCGCCGCGCTCCTCGGGGCGCCCTCCGGGGCGTCGCACGACGTTCACTACGCCTTCATGCGCGGCGTCGATCTGTTCGTGGCCATTGATACGAACCGCGCCGACATGTTCGACTTCGTCCAGGAGACGTTTGCGCGGCACCCCGAATCCCGCTATGTTTTCGTGATGGGGCACGCCCCGATCCTGCCGTCATCCACCGGGCAGGTGGGCTACCTGACGCCCTTCGAACTCGATCCCCGCGGGCGGCTGCTGGCGCTGCTGCAGTCGCGCAACGCGATCTACCTCTGCGGCGACCTTCACACGCTGGGCTTCTGCGAATACGTCGGAAGCGAGGGGCGCTTCGCGCAGATCGCGGCCTCGAGTGTCTGCACGGACGCCAAGCGGGTCTTCCAGGACGGGCCGGACTACCCGGCCACGACCGAGGAGGCGGCGGGCGCGCGCCGCGCAGTCGGCGGGGACGCCACGCCCGTCTGGCGGCGTTTCCGGGACGGCATGGTCCGGCACTGGGTCGGAGACGGCGCGATGTTCTACGTCGTCCACGTCTCCGACGCGCGCGTCGTCGCCACGCTCCACCTCCATGATCGGGAGGAGCCTGCCAAGATGTTCGTCCTGCACGATGCCGACACCGATGTGCAGCCGCTGGGGATGGATCTGCCGCGCTATTTCACGCCGGGCGCCAACGCCGTCTCGCTGCGCAAGCCGCCGTCGCTGGCCGCCTTGCCGACCGCGGTCGCCTTCGACCTGCCGGAGGGGTGGAAGGTCGAAGGCGGCAACCCCGTCGCCATGCCGGGCGCCGAGGCGACGGTGCGGATCGTCCGGCCCGCCGAACCGCGTCTCTCCCGTCGTCCGGAGCGGATTCGCGCGCGACTCCTCGACGGAGAGGGACGCCTGCGCGCCAACGCCTTCGCGATCTTCTTGCACCAGGACGTGCTGGACGTTCCGCGGCACGATTCCGCCGCACGGCTTCCGCATCGGCCGCCGATGGGATTCGAAGGCGCGCCGGGGCGGCGGTTGGAATTCTCCTGGGACGAGGAGCGCCTCCACGTCGCGGCGAAGCTTCGCGACGAGACGTTTTCACCCCTGCCGCCCGAGGCGGCGGAGGCGTGGTGGACGGGGCCTTCGCTGGAGCTGTTTTTGGATTTGCGCGACGCCAAGGCGGACGCGCTCGGCGGGGAGACGTGGCAGGTGGCGCTCGTTCCGGTCGAAGGCGCCGCCACGCGCATCCTGCTGCTGACCACCGGTCCGGACGGACGCCAAGTCGTCGACCGATCGGGGCGCGGGATCGAAGCGCGCCATGCGTTCGACGCGGCGGCGGGGGTTCTGGAGATTGTGGCGTCGATTCCGTGGACGGCAGTGCGTCCGGTCTCGGAACCGTTTGCCCCGCACGCGGGCGCGGTGGTGGGCGCGGACGCCGCCTATCGCGACGCGCCGTTGCTGGGCGGGGCGGTCAAGATCCATGACAACCCCTCGGCCTGGGGGCGGTTGCGCTTGGTGGAAGGGCGATGAAGGGGAATGCAGGAATGTTTTACATAATGGTTGCATCCCCCTGAAAAGTGTGCTAGGATTTCGAAGTGAAGTGATAGACCGCCCGTCGGCTCGAGCCGGGGGCAGGGGGTGGCGCCTGGTGAAACGTGTCTGGCGGCAACCCGCGAACGTGATTACGCATTCCAAGCAAGGGAGCATGACATGAACGCATCCATGAAGACATTCGTCGGAGCTGCTGCCGCGGCGGCAGCCATGATCCTCGCGGGCGCTCCAGCCGGAGCCGCCACCTACTACGTCTCCCCGACGGGCGACAACTCGGCCGACGGCGGCCCCGACTCGCCTTGGGCGACGATTTCCCACGCCATCACGACCAACCAGGTCGTGGCGGGCGACATGATCGTCCTCAGGAAGGGCACGCATCTCTACGACTCCTCTTCGAACAAGGGCACCTACCACAACCTCTACGTCTCCAAGCCGCTCTTCATCGTCGGCGAGACGGACAACGCCGAGGACGTCGTCGTGGCCCCCGACCCAGGGAAGGCGAACACCTTCGGCGCGTTCGACGTCAATGCCGCCGGCTGCGCGCTTCGCAACTTCACCGTCAAGGGCGCGTACTTCAACACCACCGGCAAGTCCGGCATGGCGTTCTACGTCCGCAGCGCCTCGACCGTCTCCAACTGCGTGGTCACAGGGACGACTCTGGACAAGTCGAACTCAGGCTCGCCGCTCTATCTGTACACCAGCGGCGCCGCCGCCTGGGCCTGCGCCATCACGAACAACGCGTCGACGGTCGGGCAGGGGTTTGTCAGCATCGCCGCAGGCGCCACGATGTACGACAGCCTCGTCGCCGGCAACACGACCTCCGGCACCCTGGTCAGCGGCGGCGTGAGCAACTGCGTGATCTCCGGCAACGCGGCGGGTACGGCCCTGACGGCCTCCGGCCGCGACCTGTTCGACACGAAGATCCTGAACAACGCACTGACCGGCAACGCCGTGAACCAGGGCAGCTACCACCGCTGCCTGATCTCCAGCAACCGCTGCTCCTACGCGATCGGCTCCGCGAACGCCTACAACTGCCTCGTGACGTCGAACCTTGTCGCGACGGGCTTCTATTATACGAGCGGGAACGTGCTCTACTACGTCGTCAACTGCACGTTCGCGCACAACCAGACGACGACCGCGAAGAAGTACATGTACGAGGGGATGAACTTCCGCATGTACAACTGCCTCTACTGGGACAACCCGTACGACACGGGAACCGAGACCGGCCAGAACAACGCCACGCGCAACGTGAACACGACGCCCCTCTTCTCCAACCTCTACGCGGCCGACCCGCAGTTCGCCCCCGGCGGATGGGGGTGCGCGCTGACGAAGAACTCGCCGTGCATCGACGTGGGCGACGCGAGCTATCTGACGGGCGCCTTCGACGCGGCGGAGGATTACGACGGCAATGTCCGCGTCATGGGAAACGCGGTGGATCAGGGCTGCTGCGAGTTCGATCCGTCCACCCTCGTCGCGGCGGACTGCTATGTCGCCACGACGGGCAGCGACGCGACGGGGACGGGCGCGATCGACGCGCCGTTCGCGACGCTCAGCAACGCGCTGGCCAGGACCGAGGCGTACGACGTCATCCACGTCGGCGACGGGACGTACGCGCAGTCCGGGGAGCTGGCGGTCGCCGGGCAGCGGATCGTCGGCAACGACGCGAACCGATCCGCCGTGATCCTGACGAACACGGCGGCCATCAGCCGGATCATGGCCCTCTCGCATGCCGCGGCGCAGATCAGCGGTCTCACCCTGACCGGCGGCCGGGCCAACACAGGCGGCGCAGTGTCCATGTCCGCCGGCACGGTCTCCA
>CAYVJM010000156.1:0-5942 GCA_964451695.1 uncultured Lentisphaerales bacterium
ACCCCATTCCGCTTTTGCTCGCTCCGGCATTCCGCTTTTGCTATTCCCCCGACAGCGGTTTTCCTGCCGCACATCTGCTACCCCGTAGGATTGCGCCTGCGGGCTTCGAGCCGTCCTGCCGGGCGTGGACGCTGCCGAGCCCAGCAAACGCTACAGAGACGGCGACGCGGGCAATCGTGGCGGCAAGCTGACAAGGCCCCCCGCCCCGGAGAGCCCCCGAGCCCGACCTGCCGATGACGCGGGGCGCAAGGGCAAGGCGCAGGCCGGCGGAGCCCTGCCGGGGCAACCGTGGCCGGGATGACGCGACACCCCAGGGGAGGGGGGCGGAGCCGACCCTGGGGGCCTTCTTCGGTGATGGATCAGGGGCGGAAAAAGCACACACAAAGCACACACACGTCCGGGAAAGGGAGTCTTCGGGGGCGCTTCGAGCGCGATCCAAGGGCCTGCGACTGGGGCCTTGTGTGTTTTGTGTGTGCGGATGTGTGTGCTTTTCGCCCCCGCGTTTCGCCCTGTTTCACGCTGTAACGCACAAGGGAAGCCGAAAATAGAAACCCCCTAAACCGTTATGGTTTAAGGGGTTTTGCTGTTGAAAAGGTGGGGCGGAAAACGGGACTCGAACCCGCGACATTCAGAACCACAATCTGACGCTCTAACCAACTGAGCTACTTCCGCCATCAGAAAACGCCGCGAATCGTATCAGATCCCCGGACGATTTTGCAAGACGAATTTCGCGACAGACGAATTTCGCGTGCGCTTGCGCATTGAATCGCGGCGGCGTATACTGAGGGGATGAAATTCACCTTGGCAACCGCCCTCGCCCTCCACGCCTGCGCCGTCTGCGCCCTCGCCGGGCAGGCGCAGCGCTTGAACAACTTCCATTTCACGGAGAAGTCGCCCCTCGGCACGCTCGCGATCATGGCCGAACGGCATTTTCTCCCCCCGCTGGAGCCTTCGCCAAAGACCGACTACACCCTCGAGGAGAAGTCCTTCGAAATCTTCATCCCGTCCGGATACGATCCGGCGATGCCGGCTCCGCTGTTCGTCTGGATCGACGCGAACGATGGGGGTGGGCCGCCCGACGCCATCAAGCGGGCGATCGAAAAACGCGGCTGGATCTACGCGGGCGCGAATGGATCCGGCAACAATATCCACACCGCGATCCGCGCCAGTCTCGCCCTCGATGCCGTGCACAACATGTGCCGGCAATACAACGTCAACTCGAACCTCGTCTTCATCGGTGGCATCTCCGGTGGAGGGCGCATGGCGAGCGAGATGGCCCTCGTCTATGCCGATGTCTTCAAAGGCGGCGGATTCTACGTCATCGGATGCAACTGCTACGATCCCATTCCGGCCCCCGGCGGCAGGACCTACCCGGGCTTCTGGACCCCGAAGGTTCCCGACCTGTTCGCCGAGGCGAAGCGCCACTGGTTCGTCTTCCTCACGGGAAGCAAGGACTTCAACCAGCCGGGAACCATCGGGACCTACGAGGCCTACAAGGGCAGCGGTTTCGAGCACTGCTTCTACAACGAGACGCCCGAACTAGCCCATTCCATGCCCCCGGCGGAGGACATCGAAAAAGGGTTCGCCTTCCTCGACGCCGCGCCTCTCGCCCTCGCGAAGCAAATATACGAGGTCGGCCGGAAGGCCGCCACCGCCCGCGACTTCCCGAAGGCGGCCGACTGCTACCGGCGCGCCAAGGCCGGCGGCGTCGAGGAAGCCCAAACGGCATGGAACGAACTTGTCGCCGCCGCGGACAGGGCGACGGACGCCGCCATCGCCCAGAAGGCAGCCGATCTCGGGGCCGCCATCGTCCAGCTCCGCAAAATCGTCGCCGCCTACGGATGCGCCGGCGAGAAGGCGTCCACGGCGCTCGCCGAGATCGAAGCCTCGCCCGCGTTCGCGGCCGAGAAGCAGGCGGCCACGCGCTTCGTCGCCATCCGCGGCGCGGCCCGCGCCACGCCCCGCGACAAGACCGTCGCCGACCTCCGCGCCCTCGTCGAGGAGTTCCCCGACACCCGAGCCGCGACCGAGGCCCGCACAGTCATCCAGAAGATGGCGCCCTAGTCCAGCGGGGCGCGTTGCAGTCGTGCGAACGAATATGGTAGCATTCGCCCATGCAACGACTTGAAGCCATCACGAGGCAATCCCTCGATCCGACCACGAAGATCCTAGCCGGTCCGTTTCCGCTGAGCCACTATCCCGACTGGGGCGTTCCCGCCGAAGCGTGCTCGGCCATCGTCGCGCTCGACGGCGGCGATTTGGTCGTCGTCGCCGCCGCCGAAGACGCCCACGCCTTCAACCGCGCCACTGCGGACAACCAACACACCTGGGAGCTTGGCGACGCCATGGAGTTCTTCGTCCAAGTGCCCGGCCACGAGGACTACTACGAATTCCACGTCACACCCGAGGGCCGCAGGCTCCAGCTCCACCTGCCGAGCTACCTCACCTTCCGCCAGGTTTCCGAAGCATCGAAGATCTGCGATTGCGGCTTGGCCGTGAAGAGCGTCGTGCGCGAGGGCGTCTGGCTCTCCGAAATGCGCGTGTCGCTGGCCCGCATCGGCGCGACTTCTCCCCGCGGACTTCGCTTCGCCGTCTGCCGCTACAACTACGGCCCCGTGGGCGAACCCGAGCTCTCGACGACGATGCGCGACGCCTCGCGGGGCTTCCACAACCCGCCAGCGTGGCTCGCGCTGGACGACACGGAGGCACCGCGATGAAGGCGACCGGCAACTGGCGGATCTGGTTCCAGGACGAGACGCGCCGCACGCTCGTGTTCGCCGCCGTGTCGCTGCCCGCGCTGGTGGCGAGCTTCGTCCTGAAGGGCGGTCACGACCACGCCGCCCATGCCGCGGCATCCCCGCTCGTCTGGGACTGGGCGTGGATTCCCGTCCTGCTCTGCGGTCTCCCGATCATCCAGTACGCTTTCCGCCGATTCTTCGCCACCGGCACGATCCGCGCCGGCATGCTCGTCAGCGTGGCGATGATCGCCTCCGCCGCCATCGGCGAAATCTTCGCGGCCGGCGAGGTCGCCTTCATCATGACCCTCGGCGAACTGCTCGAGGCCCGCACGTTGCGCAAGGCCCGCGCAGGCATCCAGGCGCTGCTGCGGATGCAGCCCAGAACGGCCTGCCTCCTCCGCGACGGCGTCGAGACCCCCGTGGACGCCGATGCGCTCCGGGCCGGCGACCTCGTCCGCGTACGCCCCGGCGAGGCCGTGCCCGTCGACGGCGTCGTGGAGCGCGGCGACACCTCGGTCGACGAGGCGATCGTCACCGGCGAGCCGCTGCCCGTGGACAAGGCGCCCGGCGACGCGGTGATGGCCGGGACGGTGAACCAGTTCGGCTCGATGGACGTCCGCGCGACGCGCAGTTCCGGGGACTCGACGTTCAAACGCATCGCACGGCTCATCGAAGCCGCCCAGAGCAACAAGGCCCCCGTCGTCCGGCTCGCGGACCGCTGGGCCTCGATCCTCGTCCCCGCAGCCTTCGTCACGGCGCTCGTCGTCGGTCTGGCCACGGACGAGGTGATCCGCGGCGTGACGATCCTCGTGGTCTTCTGCCCCTGCGCCCTCGTCCTGGCCACGCCGACCGCAATCATGGCGGGCATGGCGAACCTGAGCCGCTACGGCGTGCTCGTCAAGACGGGCGAGGCGCTCGAAGAAATGGGGCGCGTGCGCACGATGGCCTTCGACAAGACCGGCACGCTCACCAGCGGCCGCCCGTCGGTAGTTGACGTGGTCTCGCTTTTTCCCGACCTTCCTTCGGCTTCGCTGCTGCGCCTCGCGGCCGGCGCCGAAGGTCGCTCCGAGCATCCGCTCGGCAAGGCGATTGCCGGCGCGGTGCCGACCCCGCCTGCCTCAACCGCGTTCCGCATGGAGCCGGGCAAAGGCGTCGAGGCCGTTGTCGAGGGCGTCCGCCTCGCGCTGGGCACGTTGTCCTGGCTGCGCACCCGCGGCGTGGCGGTATCCGCCGATGCCGAACGCCGCGTCGAAACGGCGCGCGCTGAGGGGCAGGCCGTCGTGGCGGTCGAGGCCGACGGACGTTTTTCCGGCTGGATCGCGCTTTCCGACACGCTCCGCGACGATGCCGCGGCGATCATCGCCGCACTCCGCGACCATGGCATCGGCAAGATGCTCCTGCTCACGGGGGACCACGCCGCCGCGGCCGGCAAGATGGCCGCCGCCGCAGGGATCGACATCGTGGAGTCGAATCTGCTGCCGGAGGACAAAGTCTCCCTCGTGATGAGCCACGTCGACGCGAGCACCGCGATCTCGATGGTCGGCGACGGCGTCAACGACGCCGCGGCGCTGAAGTCCGCCACGGTCGGCATCGCAATGGGCGGCATGGGCAGCGACATCGCCGTGGAGGCGGCGGACATCGTGCTCATGCGCGATGACATCCGACTCCTGCCCTACCTCGTGGACATGTCCCGCCGCACGCTGGCCAACATCCGCGTCAACATCGCCGCCTCGCTCGGAATCAACGCCTGCGCGATCGCCCTGGCGGCGACGGGCCATCTCGGTCCCGCGCTGGGCGCCCTCGTCCACAACGCCGGATCGCTTTTCGTCGTCGGCCACGCCGCGACGCTCCTGCGCCGCCGGCCGGGCGCCGTTCCCGCGAAGGCGCCCGCGCCGTGAACGCCGCACCCGTCCAGTCCATCCGCGGTCGCCTGGCTCCGAGCCCGACGGGCGCCCTGCATCTGGGCAACGCCCGGTCGTTTCTCCTCGCCTGGCTGAGCGTCCGCTCCCGCGGCGGTTCGCTCGTGCTGCGCATCGAAGACCTCGACCATCCCAAGGTCAAGCCCGGGGCCGCCGCCGCCGCGATCGAGGACTTGCGCTGGCTGGGGCTCGACTGGGACGAGGGCCCGGATGTCGGCGGTCCGTGCGGCCCGTACGTGCAGTCGCAGCGGCGGGATCTGTACCGTGCCGCGCTCGAACGCCTGATCGCGCAGAACCGCGTCTATCCCTGCGTGTGCAGCCGCGCGGACGTCGAGGAGGCGCAGAGCGCGCCGCATCTCGGCGACGCGCACGCGCTCCGCTATCCCGGCACGTGCCGCGGCCGCTTCGCGACATGGGCCGAGGCCGCGGCGACGCTCCCGCCGGATCGCCTGCCGGCCTGGCGGTTCAAGGCCGACGGCGGGATGGTGGAATTCGACGACGCGGTCCGAGGGCGGCGCGCCCTCGATCCCGCCGATGCCACGGGAGACTTCGCGCTGGCGCACGATCCCGACGGCGCAGGCTACACGCTGGCGGTCGTCGTGGACGACGCCGCGATGGGGATCACGGATGTCCTGCGCGGCGACGACCTGCTCGACGCGACGCACGGACAGATCGCGCTCCAGCACGCCCTCGGTCTGCCCGTTCCCCGCTACGCGCATGTGCCGCTCGTCGTGGCGGAAGACGGGCGGCGGCTCGCAAAACGCCACGGCGATACGCGCATCGCCGCGTTGCGCGAAGCGGGCGTCGACGCGCGCCGCGTCGTGGGCCTGCTCGCCTGGTGGTGCGGCTGGGCGGAATTCGGCGACGATCTCGCGCCCGCCGAACTGCTGCCGCGCTTCGACTTGAAAACATTGAAGCGGGAGCCGGCCGTGCTGACCCCCGCCGTGAAAGGGCTGCTGGGGCTATGAGTCTGCTGTCGGTGAGACAACTGCGGGTGTCGCTGGAGACGGGCGGACGGCGTCTGCCGATCGTGCGCGGCATTTCCTTCGACATCGCGGCGGGCGGCTTCCACGCCCTCGTGGGCGAAAGCGGCTGCGGCAAGAGCGTCACGGCGATGGCGCTCACGCGCCTGCCGCCCGCGGACGGCGCGGCCTGCGAAGGCGAGGTGCTGTTCAAAGGACGCGACGTGCTGGGCCTGCGCGGCGCGGCATTGCGCGCGGTGCGCGGGCACGGCGGCATCGCCTACATCTTCCAGGATCCGATGTCCGCGCTCAATCCCGTGCTG
>CAYVJM010000157.1:0-5927 GCA_964451695.1 uncultured Lentisphaerales bacterium
GAGAACGGCGTTGGTGACCCTTGAAGCGATGCCGCCGGACGAGCGGGTGTCCGATCAGGCGACGCTGCTGGCGCTGCTCGACGATTTGACGCGACGTCTCGAGAGCCGCAGCGCCTCGGCATAGGCTAGCTGTCTGCCTGAACCCGTTCTCCTGCCCTCCTGTTCCTCAGCTCAGCGCGATGACGGCCGCGCCGGCGAGGATGGCGAGAAGGGCGAGAGTCTTGGGGCGGAGGTTGACGTCGCCGAAGAGCCATGCCCCGGTCGCGAAGGGAATGACGCAACTGCAGCGGCGGAAGAGCGACAGCACCGAGATCTGCACATCCGGCAGGCCCACCGCGTGAAAGTACAGGAAGTCCGAGGCGACCAGCAGCACACCCGTGGCCGGGATGCTCCACCGCCAGCGGAAGCCACTTCCCTCGCCGCCGTTCCGCCCCCGCCACGCCGCCCACGCCGCCGCATAGATCGCCACGAGAAACAGGGAGAAGTAGAGCTGCACCGTCTGCGGCGGAATGCGCACGACGTTCAGCAGAAACTTGTCGTAGAGCGCCGAAGCCGAGCCGAGCAACGTTCCCAGCACGATCAGGTGCATGTCCCGGTGCCGCATCGAAAACCCCTCGCGCCCGCCCAGTGCCGAAAACCGGAAGTAGCCCGCGAACACCAGCGCCATGCCGGCTGCGCGAGCCGCGCCCGGGAGTTCGCCGAACAGCAAGATCGCGCCGAGCAACGTCCACAGCGGGGACGTCGCGCGAATCGGCGCCGCCAGCGAAATCGGCATCGTGCGCATGGCCCGGTAGACGCAGGCCCAGCTCGAGCCAACGAGGAGCGCCTTCGCGGCGACAAGACCCAGCGTCCCGGCCGAACAACCCGCCGCCGCCGCCAGCCGCCCGCACAGCGTCAACGCGAAGACGTACGCGACTGCGCCGGACGCGGATGAGATGAGCAGCACTTCCGCGACCGCGTTCGCATGCACGGCGTGTTTCCGGCAGATGTCATAGAGTCCCAGCAACACGGCGGAAGCCGCGATCGGCGCGAGCCACGGATGCATGAATCGTCCTTTCCAACTCGAGAAAGGTTTTATTCTACCAAATTCCTGTCCCAATCGGAATCGCAACCCGACGCCCCCCCGCGCAGGTCGCGTTCGTGTGGATCTTCATCCGACCTTCACCCCGAGCGAGAGGGTGAGCGTCATGACTATCCCGATGATCAGAAAGAGGATGCCGGTGACGCGCTGGGCCCAGAATTCGAACTTCGCAAGCCGGTCGTAGGCGCGCGCGACCTTGTTGGTGCAGAACGCAAGCAGAAGTGCGAAAACCAGAACGGGAACGCCTGTGGCGGCACCGTAGACGGCCGGAAGCAGAAATCCCGATTCGAAATCAATGGCGATCGGCAGCAAGCTGCCGAAGAAGATCGCGGCCGACACGGGACACAGGGTCAGCGCCAGGATCACGCCCAGGACGAACGCACCCCATACGCCTGCGTTCTCGATGCGGGCCTGCAGAGCCGCGCCAACGCCGGTGCCGACACCGGGCTTGAAGCGGAGCAGGTCGAGCAACACCATCCCGACAAGGATCAGCAGCGGCCCCAGGAACAGGTTCATGTACTTCTGGAGGAAGTGCGAGAGCGCGGGCGCCGCCATCGCGCCCTGAACCAGTAGCGCGCCCAGCGCCACGTAGGCCACCGTCCGTCCAAGCGTGTAGAGCAGACCCGCTCCCAGCACGCGGGCCACCGAGCTGACCTTCCGACTGGTATAACTGATGGCGGCGATGTTGGCGGCAAGCGGGCAGGGACTGATGCTGGTCAGGAGACCGAGCCAGCAGGCCGATCCAATCGCAAGAACGAGTTCCATGCTCACTCCCCAAGCAGTTTGGCGACACCGTCCTGGATATAGGACGTGAAGGCCGCGGAGTCTCCAACCAGATCCCAGATCGCGTCGAACTTCTCAAACCGCCCTTCTTTCTGCATCACGACGGCATTGCTGGTCAGCTCAAACGCGGCGACGAAGCGTTCGTTCCCCGTCTCCTCCATGTTGATCGAGCGAAAGACGATCTTCCCGTCCTTGAGTTCCTGCTGGTACCGGGTCTCGACGGCACTCCGCGTCAACGCCTCGATTTTATTGCACGTCTGGCAGCGGCGCGTGCCATGGAAGTAGTAGACGGCCAGCGCGTCCGTCCGGACGACGGAATCGCCATGGGCGGGCGACGCGGCGGAGACGGCGATTCGCATCCCCGTCTCCCGGATCACGACATAGGCCACGCTGGCCACGACGAACAGAAGCAAGGCGATGGTGATCCCTTTCTTGAGACCGCACGGTCTGTCGCGACACGTCGACGTCTCCGCCGAAGTCTCCCCGAGACCCGGGGCGCGCCGACACGCGCAGGGCGCCGGTTGCCCTTCTTCCGCGGCCGGAGCGTCCGCGCCGTGCTCGCATCCGCAGGACGATTCGCGAAGCAAAGCCGAGATGTCATCGACCGAAAGTACTTTGCCCGAGCTGGCGACCTTGCCGTCGACGACAATCGCGGGGGTCATCATGACACCCAATTTGACGATCTGCTGGATGTCCTCGACCTTCTCGATCGCGGCCTCGATGCCCGTCGCCTTCACAGCGGCCTCGGCATTGGCGAACAGGGTCTTGCATTTGGGGCATCCGGCACCCAGAATCTGAATGCTTATCATTGCCTGCTCCTTGATATGCGATCGCCGTCGCTCACGGTTCATTCACCCTTCCGCCGCCGACCAGATCCGCATGGCGCCTGGCTTCCGAGCGGATCACGCCCATGGCGCAATCGCACATGTTCAGGACGCAGGGGGTCAGGAGCCGCAGGTAGATCCGCACGCCTTCCCGCCGTTCCCCCACGATCCCGACGTTCTTCAGCGCCGCGACATGGCGGGAGAGCGTGGACTTGTCCTTCGGGAACAGGGGCTGCAATTCGCACATGCATCGCTCGCCGCGGCCCAGTTCGTCCACGATCTTGAGTCGCACCGGGCTCGCCAGCGCCTTCATGATCCTCGCTCTCGCTTTCAGCTCTTCAGTGTTCATGGCAGGCATTCTAGCGCATCGTTGCACAACGAAGCAACTATGTTTCCGGGCGCGCCCCTGGGTAAAATGGGGATTGCAATTTCGAAACGATAGTTGTAGCATATTGATTTCAGCTTTAAGTAGGTGTCGTTTAGTTCTTGGAAATGACGAGAGAGGATGTTCCGCCCTGCGTGCGTGGACGCGCGAACGCGTAAGGCGGATTTGGAATCAGAAACCCCATGAGAGTGCTCTGCATCGGCGATATTGTCGGAGGCCCTGGAAGACGCCTGTTCAAGGCGTGGATTCCCAGGCTTCGGCGCGAGGCGCCTCTGGACGTCGTCGTCGTCAACGCGGAGAACGCGGCCGGGGGCAAGGGGATCACGGCGGAGATTGCGCGCGAGCTGTTCGACGCCGGCGCGGACGTCATCACGCTCGGCGACCATGTTTGGGACCAAAAAGACACGCCGGGGCTCGTCGCGCAGGAACGGCGGATAGTCCGCCCCGCGAATCTGCCCCCGAGCTGTCCGGGGCGGGGCTGGACGACGGTGTCGACGCAATTGGGCGAAGTGACCGTCGTGAATCTGGTCGGGCGGACGTTCATGTCGCCGGCAGATTGTCCGTTCGCGGTGGTCGACGGGCTGCTGGCGGGGCCGCTGCCACGGCAGGGAATCATCCTGTGCGACTTCCACGCGGAGGCGACGTCGGAGAAGATCGCCATGGGCTGGCATCTCGACGGCCGGGTCTCGGCGCTCTTCGGCACGCACACGCACGTGCAGACGTCGGACGCCAAGGTGCTGCCCAAAGGGACGGGCTACATCACCGACCTGGGCATGACAGGGCCGGTTGAGTCCGTGATCGGCCGCGAGATCGAGCCGGTGATGAAGAAGTTTCGAACGGGAATGCCGTCGTTCTTCTCGGTGGCCGCGGGGCCTGCCGTGATGGAGGGCTGCATCTTCGACATCGACCGCGCGACGCGGCGGACCCAGTCCGCGACGGCCGTGCGCTATGCCGAGAACGCGATCCAGGAGCTACCGCGCTAAGTCGCGGGACGACGCCATGGGAACCCCGGCGACCGCCGACGGGCTTCCAACGACAAGACCGGGGAGTTCGCCTCCCCCAAGCCGCCAACAACAGTCTGCGGCCCATCGCAATAAACGCAAAGACAGGGGTGACACCATGAAAAAGGCCAAGAAGATCGAGCAGCAGCAACCGGAGAACGAAGAGGCCCTTCGCGTCGGGGCGGCGATTCGGCGGATCCGCCGCGAAAGGCGGATGAAGCAGGCGGAGCTGGCGGCGCTCGTCCAGATGCAGCCGGCGCAGCTCTGCAATTCCGAAAAGGGAAACAACCTGCCGTCGCTGAGAACCCTCGGGCGCATCTGCAAGGCCCTGGGCGTGACCGTCAACGACCTGCTCTACCCCCGCGGCGAACTGGCCATCCAGAGTCTGGAGTCCGGATCGATCGTCCAGGCGGGCGACGCCTCCGGGATTGCGCCGGCGCAGTCGCCGTTCGAGCGTCTCTTCGAGCCGCTGGCTTCTCGCGGCATTCTGCTGTGCGCGCAGACCCCCGAGCAGGATCGCGCGATCAACGAGCGCGTCGTGGCGATGCTACTGCAGCGCATCGCCGACCACCTCGCGCTGGAGAAGATGTGCGGCGTCAACCCGCACGCCACGATCCCCCTGCGGGTCTCCTTCGGCGTCGACGCCAACGGCGCGGAGCAGCTCGCCGCCCTCGTGCGCATTCACTTCGGCATCGCCTCCGCCGTGGCCTTCGACTATGTCGAGGTGCTGGAGAACAACGGTCTGCGCGTGCTCTTCGCGGAGCTTCCCGAACCTCTGGAGAGCCTGTCGTTCTTCGACGCGAAGAACACGAACGCCTTCATCGTCGTCTCGGCGGCGATGAGCCCGGAACGGCAGCTCTTCAAGATCATGTTCGAGCTGGCGAACATCTTCCTCTTCACGCGCAACGGCAACGCCCTGGTCTACGACACGGACGCCACGCGCCACTTCGCGAAGCGCTTCGCCGCCGTCATGCTGATGCCCCAGACCGCCGTCAACACCAGCGTAGCCCAGATGGGCATCCTGCCCGAGCAGTGGACGTTCGAGATCCTGCTGCGCATGAAGGCGCGCTTCGGCGTCTCGGCGGAAGCGTTCGCCTATCGTCTCAACGAGCTCGGGCTCCTGCCGCGGGACGGCGCGCTCCTCGAGGCCCTCGTCAAGGAAATCGAATCGCACTACCTCAAGACGGGCTTCAAGGAGCCCGCGGGCGAGGTCAGCCGCATGAGCCGCAACGTCCGCTTCACGGACCTGCTGCTCTGCGCCAAGCTCAATCCGGAAAATGCGAAGGAGATCCGCAAGATCGAATCGCGGGTCCGGAAGCAGTATCCTCTCGACGAGTCGATCGCAGTCTCGAAGGCGGCGGCCAAGCCCGCCCAGCGCGCGGCACGCAAGCGCGGAAGGCCTAGGAAGCACTAGTCGCCTCCCAACCCGACCTGCCAGATCGAGTCGCTAGTCGCTAGTGGCTAGTGGACAATCGGTCACGTGGATGAATGCCCGTGTCCCGCCACGCCCCCGGAAATGACCGATTGCCGTCGATGGCCGTGGATGGAACGCTGGAACCGTCCGCTTTTCTTGCCGCCGGGTTTGTGGTATAATCCGCTTCGTCGTTTTCCCCGCAGTCGGCGGCGCCCGCGAGGCGCCGCCCGCCGCTTTCGGGCGCGCGCCTCGCGGCGCGCCACCTTCCACACGTTTTCCATCCCCTTCCCCATGGCTGAACCTGGCAAGATCTCCGCCCGCAAGGGCGTCTACGACGAAGATTCGATCAAGCAGCTCTCCTCGCTCGAACACATCCGCCTCCGCACCGGCATGTACATCGGCCGCCTCGGCAACGGCGACGACTACAACGACGGCATCT
>CAYVJM010000158.1:0-5914 GCA_964451695.1 uncultured Lentisphaerales bacterium
CTCCGCCTCGATCATCATCCAGCTCATGACCGCCATCATCCCCACGCTGGAGCGCATGGCTCGCGAAGGGGAGACTGGACGCCAGAAGCTCAACCAGACGACGCGCTACCTCACACTCGTCCTCTGCGCCGCCCAGTCCTTCGGTCTCGCCAAGCTCCTCGAGAACCCGGCGCAACTCGGCGTCGAGCGCCTCGTCATGTTCCCGGGACTTCCCTTCGAGATCCTCACCGTCCTGACGATGACCGCCGCCACCATGCTCACGATGTGGCTCGGCGAGCAGATCACCGAACGCGGCATCGGCAACGGCACCTCCGTGATCATCATGATCAACATCTGCGCCCGACTCCCTGGCGCGCTGTACGCGACCGTGCTAAAGTTCCTCCCCATGGGCGGCCAGTCCGCTGATTTCAACATCTTCCACCTCGCCCTCCTGCTCGGCCTCGCGTTCCTCGTTTTCGCCGGGACCATCGCCCTCACCCAGGGCGTCCGCCGCGTGCCGATCCACACCGCCCGCCGCTCCGTCGGCAACCGCGCCGTCGGCGGCCAGAACACCTACATGCCCCTGCGCGTCAACTACGCCGGCGTCATGCCCATCATCTTCGCCGGACCCATTCTCCAGGCTCTTGGCTGGGTCTTCAGCCGCATTGACAAGGATGTCGCCTGGCTCGGCTGGCTGCGCAGCTTCGGCTTCCAGCTTAAGGACGGCGCCGGTCTCTTCATGCTCTTCTACGCCGCGCTCATCCTTTTCTTCTCGTTCTTCTGGGTCGCCACCCAGTTCCACGCCGTGCGCATCGCCGACGAGCTGAAGAGCGGCAACAGCTACATCCCCGGCATCCGCCCCGGTCTGCCCACCGCTGAATACCTCGACATGACCATGACACGCGTCACTCTCATCGGCGCCGTCGGTCTCATCGTCATCGCCGTCATCCCCACGGTGCTCTCCCAGTGGCTGGAGATCCCGTCGCTGCTCGCCGGCTTCTTCGGCGGCACCTCCCTGCTCATCATCGTCGGCGTCGCCCTCGACACCCTGCGCCAGGTCGAGTCCTACCTCGTCATGCGTAACTACGAGGGATTCCTCAAGCACGGACGCCTCCGCGGCCGCCGGTAATCCCGACCCGTCAGCAGTATCCCGCCGATGCATGAAAGGCGCCCGACCGTAAGGTCTGGCGCCTTTTTCGCATCCGTGCCCGCTTCTGGAGCGGGTGTCGGATTGACGAGGCCGCTGGCTGCTCCCAACGGCCCGTTGCAGAAACGACTGCCCGGCTAGCGGAGCAGGATGTCCTTCGAGACGTCGACGGCCACGCCTCCAGCGTAGAGGCGCTTGCGAAGCGCATCCGCGGAGTGGGCAAACGCGGGATCGATTTCGATCCGGGTGCGGGGCGCACCGTCGGGGCCGGTGGGCACGGCCACGCCGCATTCACGCAGCCAGCCCGCCCATTTCGCGATCAGAGCGGCCTGGCAGGTGGCGGGGGAGTCGTCTCCCTCGGCGTTCTTGACAGGGGCGAACTCGTCCGCCCGATCGAAGGCCAGACAGGTGCAGACCTTGGCGTCGGCGAGCGCGTCGAAGATGAACTTCTCGAACTTGTAGGCGTTGGGCTTGGCGGGCTTGACGGTGAGCCCCTGGTCGTCGCAATGCGGGACCTTCTTGAAGGCGACGTGGATCGGCAGGCCGGCCCGGGCTTCGCGAACGAGGAAGTCCACGGCGAAGATGTGGATCGCCACGCTGCCATACTTGAATCGGAGGTCGCCGTTGGGCAGCCGTTCGTTCTTCTGCTCCGGCGTGAACTCGGTGTATTCGACGATCTCGGTGCGGCCGTCCCGCTCGACGACGACGCCAAGGCCCTCGTCCGGGTTGCGCTTGGGGCAGACCTTGATGGAGATGTCCGCGAGATTCTGCTTGTGGAAGCCGATGAAGACGGGGTCCGCGATGTCCACGAGGGGATTGTCGACCTGAAAGTAGAAGACGGAGGAGACCTTGCGGCGAATCATGTCCGCGAGCCCGCCGCTGCGTTCGAGGGCGGCGAGCGTGCCGCCATGACCGTCCGGGCCGAGGAAGACGTGGTCGGGACGGTCGAGGATGATCTGGCCCTGGGCGTCAAGCGCCGGCCACATGGCCTGGGTGAAGAAGAACACGTCTTTCGGGTTGAGTCCGAAGAAGGCGTTGTCCTCGAAGAAGGCCCGCGTCGCCGCGTCGTTCTCCGTGCTGGTCATGACGTAGAAGGGGATGGAGGCGCCCCATTCGCGGCCGAGGGCGAGAATCTTGCGAGCGTGGAAGTGGAACAGCGGCGCATGGGTGAGGGGACCGATGGGCAGACATCCCTTGGGCCCGTCGTAGCCGAGGCGGGAGCCCTGTCCGCCGGCGACGACGAGAACGGCCACGCGTCCGTTTCGGATTTCGAAGGAACCGATGCGCGCCGCGGCGTCTGCCGCTTCGCCCTCGAGCTCGGAGACGGCGGCGGGCTTCATCGCGCCGGAGGTCTTGGCGACTGTCTTCCCCGTGTGGGCGGCAAGCGCTTCACGCATTTTCGCAATCGCGGTGAAATCCAAGTCGGCGATCTGGGCGAGCAACGACTGCCTTCGGGCGGCGTCAAGCTGGTCCCAGAACTTGAGCAGATGCGACTGGCCGTTTTCGGCGAGGACTTTCACCGCGTCTTCGTATTGCATGGCAGGGGGCTCCTTGGTTGTTGTGGGGCGTTCACGGTTATTGTGAATGTACCCAGTTTACCAGAGATGCGAAAGGTGCGCAAGCCGGCGGACAGGATGTCGACCGACAGGATTGACGTTCAGGTCCGTCTGTGGCAGACTGGGGAGCTCGATGAAAGCCACGATCGCCGAAATCGCCAAAGCCGTCGGTTGTTCGCCCGCGACCGTCTCGCGCGCGATCAACGGCACGGCGGGCGTCGAGCCCGCGCTGCGGCGGCGCATTCTTGTAGCGCTACGCGCCGCTGGCGCCACCGCCGAGGCGCCAGCCGCGCCGCGTCGCGGCCGCCCGCGCGGGGCGCTGGGCCGCGTCGGCGCCGTCCA
Source organism: uncultured Lentisphaerales bacterium (assembly GCA_964451695.1). Classification (GTDB taxonomy): domain Bacteria; phylum Verrucomicrobiota; class Kiritimatiellia; order RFP12; family UBA3636; genus JAAZAI01. The sequence continues at coordinate 3,025 of CAYVJM010000158.1, forward strand.
GGTCATCGTGTTCCGTCCCGGCGAGATGGAGCCCCTCGTCGTCTCCGCCAACACGCTCTCCGTGGGGCCGCTCACGGAGACGTCGACGAATCTCTTCCTCTCGCCGCGCTTCAGGCTCGCGATGGACTTCTACCGGCACGTCGTCAACGGCATCGTCTCCGTGCTCTCGGCCGGCGGGATCAAGACGATCCAGCGCGAGTGCGGCGACCTGCTCGGGCCCGCGTTGCTCGAGGAGATCCGCTCGTCGAAGCTCTGCGGCATTCTCGTCATGGGGCTCCCAAACCCCCAGGTGGCGGCGTTCGCCGCCGCCTGCGGCAAGCCGGTGGTTCTCGTCGACATCCTCGGCTTCGACGGCCTGCCCGTCGTGGCGATCGACAACATCGGCGCCACGAAGCAGGCGCTGGACCACCTCCTCGGACTCGGGCATCGGCGCATCGGGTTCGTGGGCAGTCCCGACAATCCGAGCTTTCGGGAACGCTACAACACGTACCTTGGCGGCATGGCGGCCGCGGGTCTTCCCGTGAACCCGCGCTGGCACTACCAGGCCTCCAGCCACATCCGCGGGATCGCCGAGGGGCTCCAGCCCATTCTCCGCGAAGCGCGGCGGCCCACCGCCTTCCTCTGCGCCTGCGATCACTACGCCATCGGCGTGTTCGAGGCGGCGCAGATCGCCGGCGTCGCCATCCCCGGCGAGTTGAGCGTCGTGGGCATCGACGACGTCGAGGCGGCCTCGCTGACCGACCCGCCGCTGACGACCGTGCGCGTGCCCATGGTCCAGCTCGGCGCGTGCGCGGCGGACCTGCTGCTGCGCGTCACGTCCGGCGCGCGGACGCGCGAGATCCTCCAGGGGTGCGAAGTGCGCTGCCGCACGGAACTCGTCGTGCGCGGCTCGACAGCCCCCGCGCCCGCTGGCCGCCCCAATCTCCGTCGTTGCTCCACCTCGCGCCCATAGTCGCCTGCGGTCATTCCGCGACCCTGCGAACCGGATTCAGGGGGCGATCCGCGTTCTCGACGCGCTCGCTTCGCGTCCTGGGTTCGCGTTGCGCATCGCCGGATGAAACAAATGAAAGAAATCCCGCGCCCTCTCGGGCTGTGGACATTTCTTTTCTCCCATGGTACATCTGTCTTCACTTCCAGAGCGCCACGCCCGAAGATCGCCGAAATCGACTGGCTCTGCGTCTCAACCAACCCAAGGAGGAGTCCACAATGAAGGGAGTCGTCAGTTCAATCATGGTCGTCCTGCTGCTGGCAGGCGTCGCCTCAGCGGCAACGTACTACTGGGATGGAACGTCGGGAAGCTGGAGCGCCGCCTCGGGATGGTCGACAAGCGCCTCGGCGGCCACGCCCGATCCCGCCGCCGCGCCCGGTTCCGGCGATGTCGCCGTCTTCAGCATCGACACCCTCTTCTCGGCGCAGAATGTTTCGCTCGGCGCCGACCAAGCCGCCTCGAAACTGGAGGTGCTCGGCACCGCGTCCGGCGGGACGGTGCTTACGGGAGGCGGCGCCGACCGCACTTTGAACCTCGGCTCCGGCGGCATCGCGATCGAGGCCGACGCTGGGCCCGTCGCCATCGGTTCGCGAGTGCCCGGGCAGGGCGTCCAGATCGCCTTGACGGCGGCGCAGACCTGGACCAACGGCTGCAGCAACCCGCTGACCGTGGAAAACACGATCAGCGGATCCGGATTGCTGACGCTGGATCCGGCGGCTTCCGGCTGAACGGCTCCAACACGCTCTCCGGAGGCATCACGACAAAAGGGCCCGCACCGGTCGTCTACTTCGGAAACGACAACGCGCTGGGAACCAACACGTTCACCAGTGGCGGCGGGATGTTCGCCGTCGAGGATTTCCCCGTTGTCCTGTCCAACAAGGTCAAAATCAACAACGCAACATCGCGCTGGTCGGGCGACGCCCGTCTCACGCTGGCCGGTTCGGGCGAGAGCCCGGCAGTGGCGATCACGGAGTATGCGAACCCGCCATTCGACGTTCTGCGCTCCGCTCCGCTGGTCGTTACTGGAAACTGGTCGCTCAAGGATTCCACGAGCGGGTTGAACAACAGCGGCGTCGGTCCTCAGCTTCATTCCGGAGCCAACGTCCTCATCACGGGAGACATCCGCGAGAACAATGCGGGCAACGCCAGCGGTTCCAACAACACCGGATTCAATGTCTACTTCCATGGAGCCGGCGCCGACATGGCGATCTTCGGCAACAACCTCTTCGGGGCCGGAGCGGCGAACAGCTTCAAGGTCGTTGTCAGCGCAACAGCCGGCTATAATTCGCTTTCCATCGGAGGACCCGGCGGAGAGGGGGCGGTCGTCACGCCGCTGGGCGTCGCGGCGCTCCATACGAATTCAGGACGAGGTGTTTTCCTCAAGGCGCTGATCAACGGGCAGTGCATCACGAATAACATCAAATTGGACAACTCCACAAACAACGATGGCGCTATGCCTATCGGCTTCGATGGCGAGAATGACCTTACGCTGGGCGGCACGATTCTGCCGAATAGGTCCGTCTATTTTCCCAACTTGGCGGATGCGACGCTGACTCTTGCCGGGGGCGTGAGCAGCGGCGGCAACACGCTGACCTTTCAGGGCCCGGGAACGACGGTCTTTTCGCCGACGAGCCTGTTCACCGGCGCGACGACAGGTACCTCCGGCGGCATCGGCAAGTCCGGTCCCGGCGCACTCGTCCTCGCCGGGACGAACACCTCGGGCAAGCTCGCCCTCTACGGCGGAACGACCGTGCTCGACTACATGTCGCACGAGTCCAATCGTCTCGGCGTTTCGACGAACAACACCTCCGCGCTGACGCTCGGCGGCGTCGATCTCCAGCTCAAGGGCGGCAGCTATGCGCAGGAACTTGGCACCAACAGCGGCACGACGCTGAGCGCCGG
>CAYVJM010000159.1:0-5866 GCA_964451695.1 uncultured Lentisphaerales bacterium
CCATGCTTCGCGTCGAGGGACGCGGCGACCTGCTCGGCCAGCGCGAGGTTCAAGTCCGCGACGACGACCGTGGCGCCGGCGGCGGCAAGCTCGCGCGCAATGCCTTCGCCGAAGCCCTGGGCGCCGCCTGTCACGAGCGCGATGCGGCCCGCGAGGCGCATGCCGGCCTTGTCGGTCTGGGCGGAGATGGCGAAGGCGCCAACGCCCGCGACGTGGACGGTGCGCGGCCGCGCACCGCTCTTCGCGGCCTGGCTCAGTGCCGTATAGACGTCCTCAAGCCCCGCGGTCTCGCCGATGCCAAACGCATCGGCTCCCGCCTCCTGGGCGGAGAACGCGACGCGACCCGCGCCGCCTTGGGCGAAGAACGCGCGCACGGCCGGGGCGATCGCCGCCGCCGCGCCTTCCGCGCCGCCCATTGCCTCGATCCATTTCTGATTCTGCATGCTCGATTCCCGTGCTGTCGCTGGTTGTTATTGAAAAACGTCCCCCGAGTATAGCACAGCGAATGTTATTTGTTAACACGAAAATGTTAATTTTTAACACCCGCAGCCGCAAATTTGGAGGCAATTCGCCTTTGTCGCACCGGCCCGCAACAGAATTCGGCTCCGGTCAGCCCAGCAGGCCGAGCACGGAGAGTCCGAAGATGCGGCCGAGGAAGGGGGAGTTGCGGGACTTGGAGGCGATGTCGTCCTCCTGGAACGTCCAAGGTTCGGGGTAGATCATGGCCGCGCAGGCTGGCGCGCCGATCACCAGCGAGGGCGTCGGGATGCCGAGGATCGCGGCGGGACCGCAGATCCAGCGCCGCGCCCATTCCAGCGGCGCCATGCCGCTTTCCTCGACCATCGCCGTCCACGTCGCCGGGAGCGCAGTCTCGAGGCCGATGACACCGAACGGCGCAGCCGCGAACCCCTTCGCCTTGAGCTCCGGGGCATGGGGAGCATGATCCGTCGCGAAGCAACCAATCACGCCTTCGAGCACGCCGCGGCGTAGCGCGGCGACGTCCTCCCGGGTGCCCAGCGGCGGGTTCATCTTCCAGTTCGCGTCGTCGCCCGGAATGTCCTCTGCGGCGAGCATCAGATGGTGGGGCGTGGCTTCCGCAGAGACGGGCAGGCCTTCGCGCCGGGCGGAGCGGATCAAATCGACCGAACCTGCGCAGGAGAGATGCTGGATGTGCACCGCGCAACCGGTTCGGCGGCAGAGCGCGATGTCGCGCGCCACCGCTTCGATCTCGGCCTCGGGCGGGAAGACGGCCAGCCCGAGGCGGCGCGCCGCAGGGCAGTCGCGGATGACCCCGGCACCGGCGATGGACGGCACGACGGCGTGATCCATGACGACCTTGCCGAGCGCGGCGGCGCGGCGCATCACGCTCTCCATGACGGCATCGTCGGCCACCATCGAACCGTCGTCGGTGAACGCCGCGGCGCCGGCGGCGGCGAGAGCCTCGAGATCAGCGGGCTCGCGGCCCTCGCGACCGCGCGTGCAGCAGGCCGAGGGCAGGATGCGGAGGCTGCCGACGGGGAAGAGCCGCGCCTGCGCCTGGTGGCGCACGGCCTCGGGCGTGTCGACAGGCGGCTTTGTGTTGGGCATTGTCACGAGCGTGGCGATGCCGCCCGCGAACGCGGCGCAGCTCCCGGTGGCAATCGTCTCCGAAGCTTCGCCGCCCGGCTCCCGGAAATGGACGTGCAGGTCGATCGAGCCTGGCATCGCGATCATGCCCTCGCCGTCGAACTCGATAACCTCCGCGCCCGGGGGAAGCGTCTCGACGAAACGCCCGCCCGCCGCGCAAAGGTCGCCGACGCGATCCACGCCCGACACGGGGTCGAGGAGTCTCGCGCCCTTGATCCGCCAATATCCGTTTTCTGTCATAGATGCCGCCCTTCTGAAGCTGATTCCGTTTCCAGTGTAGCACGTGCGCCACCCTGAAATCGACACCCAATTCGACACCTCAAATCGACACACCCAATTCAGCACCCCCAATTCGACACCCCAAATTCGCCATGCCGGTTGCGTCGAGGTCGGCTCGCCAACTCCGGTGCGCCAGAACCGCCGTTATTGTAATCTTGCGAAAAACGCAAGATTACAATAAACCACTGTACGGTAATAGCTTAGAACATGCTATGAATTGCCGAACGGGTGACACGCAGGCGTCGCGGCTGGCGAAGACACCAGGCAGGAAAGTTCGCCCGTTCACCTTCTGAGGTCTCCCCTCCTGAGGTTTGCCTCCTGAGGTTTGCCCTGGTTTTCGTATTGCGTTTCAAAAATGGACTGTTTATATTCTCCGTTTTTTTAAGTGGTTGAAATACCGCACGGGTATTGTGTTGTTGGTTTCATTTTTGGAGGTAAGTCGGGTGTTCTGGAACAAACTTTTCTCTGCGCAGACGCCGTTGCCCACGTCCCCGTCGAGTTGCGACGACGTTCCGGCGAGTCCTCGTCTGGCGATGCGGTTGACGGACGTCTGGATCGCGGCGGCCGTGACGGCGCTTGTGTGGGGGCTTCTGCGGCTCTGGTGCTATCCTGCGGCTTTTCCGGACGAATCGATTGGAATCCTGTCCGAGCAGGCGGGCGCATGGCCCCGACTGTCACCCCGAGCGCCCCTTTGGAGCGGCTTTGGCCGATGGGTGGCCTCGTTGGGCGCGGAGGCGATGCAGGCTCGGATGCAATTGGCGGGGCATGCGGCGCTGGCGCTCTCGGCCGGCTTGCTCTACCGGATCGTCCACCGTTTCGTCTCGAAATCACTGGACCAGGACGCCCACCCTGGCTGGAGCCCGATCGTCTCGCGCCTCGCGGGGATTGGAAGCGCCCTTTATCTCGTGTGCTGTCCTCCCGTCTGGCGAGCCGCGCAGTCTCCGCACCCTTCGGTTCTGGGCCTCCTGCTGGCGATCGCCGCGACGGATTCGCTCCTGTGGCATGCCGACCGGCGAACCCTACGCTCCTTTCTGCTCTGGGCGGCGATCACGGGGATCGGGATCGTCGAGTCGCCCCTTGTCTTGTTGTTCCTGCCGGCGTGGACCGTGTTCCTGCTCCTGCTGCAGTGGGGGTTGTTCGCCGATGAAGACGACCTTTCCGATGATCCGGACGGCATGGCAACGCCGTGGCGGTGGCAGGGGTTCGCGGGGATCGCGGTCGCCGCCGCTTCCGCCGCGGTCTGCATCATCTACGCAGTGCAGACCTTCGACGGCACCGAGGGGTACGCGCTCCGCGGCTTTACCCGGCGGCTTCACGTGCTTCAGTTCTTTGGCACCGACTATCTCGCCGAGTTGAAGGGCGCCTTGCCCATGTTCGGCTGGATGATCGTCGTGGTCGGGCTGCTGCTACCCTGGGGTCTGGCGCTCGCGTTGGCGCGCCGCGTGCAGAACGGCGAATTCGGACCGATGCTGGGGGGGCTCTATGCGGTGGCCGCCGCTGTGACCGTGGCGCAGGTGACGCGAATCGAATCCATGCAACTCTGGTCCCTGTTCCCCATCGCCACGTTCCGCGTCGGCGCATGCTTGGTCAGCGCGATGACATTCGGCCTCGTGGCAGCCGCCTGGCTACTGGAAGCCGAGAGGTTTTCGCGTTGCCTCGGCTTTCGGAAGCGGTGGGACGAAACCGAGGTGCCGGCAATCCGGCGTTTCACCGGGTTCGTCGCGGGGATCGCCTGCTTGGTCGTTGGATTCGCGATGCTGGCCACGCCGGGAGTGATGGTCGCCCAGCGTCGAGATGTGGCGGACCGCGCGGCCCTGGGACTGTTGAAAGACTATGCCACCGCAGTCGTCGAAGACGCGGGCGACAGCGCATGGGTCGTCACGGACGGCGTGTTCGACCACGCCTTGCGTCTGCAGGCCTGGCAAGCGGGCTCCCGGCTTCAGCCGGCCTGCATCCTGCCGGGGCAGCAGGAATGGGTTCTACGCGCGGTCGAACGACGGCTTCCGGATGCCGAGAGCCGCGCCCTGTTCTCCATCGGGCCCCAGGTGATGCTCCGCGAATGGTCGTCCTCGCGTCCCGACCAGGTCCGGAAGACCGCTCTCCAACTGGGTTTCGACCTCTGGAAGGGGGATACCGTTTCGCTCTCGCCCAGACGCACGGTCTTCATTTCCGCTCCGGGCGACTCGTCCGGCCGCGACGCAGGCGCGTTGATGGCGATTCACCGCCCGTTCTGGAACGCCTTCGAGAACCGGCTGGCGGCGATCCCGAAAGGGGTCGATGCAGCCTTGGCCTTTCACCTGAGATCAGTTCGGAACAACATCGCCCGCGTTGCGAACGAAGTGGGGATCCAGGCCCAGGACGAAGGCCAGGACGACCTGGCATGGGAGGCGTATTCCGCCGCACGTCGCCTGAATCCCGCAAACATCAGCGCGCGGTTGAACTTGTGGGCGCTTTCGAACCGTCCAAACTGGGATCGGAACCGGCATCCCGGGTTCGAAGGTCTTCGGACCGAGCTCAAGCGTCTCGTCTCGACGTTGGGCGCTTCAAGCGTGCTGGGAATCGTCCGGTTGCACGGCACCATCCGCACGCCGGAGGCCTTGACCGCTTTTGCAGCGGGACAGCTGGGGAGCGGCGGGAGACAGGAGGCGCTGGCCTGGGTGGACGCCGCGCTGCGCCTCAATCCGGAGTCATCGAAAGGGGCTTCGTCCCTGCGCACGACGGCGGCCGGTTTGAAAGGGTTCGCCGGCGACGCGAAGGGAGCGCGGGAGTCATGGCTCGAGATTTTGCGGGAGAAGCCGGCGGATGTCCGCGCCCTGCTCGGTCTCGCCGCCCTGGAAGCGCAGGAAAGCGGCCTCGATGCCGCGACGCCGCTGATCGACCGCGCGCGCAAGGCCGGCGCCCCGCCGTTGCTCTGCGACCCTCTCCACGCCGCGCTGTGCCTGGAGGCGGGCGACCCCGCCGCGGCCCGGGCCATCCTCCAGCCCCATGTCGATCAACGGGTCCTCGACACCACCGTGTGGTATCTCTGGGGCTGGGCCGCCTTGAGTCTCGACGACGCCCCTGGATACGAGTATGCCCAGGCCAGGCTCGGGCGTCTTCCGAATTCGAGACGCCTGGCCGAGTCGTTGGCCTCCAAGGCCTCGATCCGGGCGGGCGATCTTTCCTCGGCGCTCCAGCATGCGAAGGCGGCGCTCGCAGAGGAGCCGGCAAATTCAGGACTGCTGGAGGAAGCTCTTCGTCTCTGCATCGCCCTGGGCGACTACGAGGCGGCCGAACCTTTCGCCAAGCGCCTGCTGGCCATCGGCACCGAACAGACGCTGGCGAGATACGCCCTGGGCACGCAGTTGCTCCTCAAGGGGGACGCCGCCGCCGCCGAGCCGTTTCTCGCGCGTTCCGCGTCCACCGCCCCCAGCGCGGAGACCTTGAACAACCTGGCATGCGCCCAGCTTCGGTTGAACAAGCTCGACGAAGCCCACGCTGCAGCCAAGGCCGCAGTTGAGCTGGCCCCGGAACGGCCGGAAGTGTGGGACACGGTGGCCGAAGTCGCTCTCGCCCGAGGTCTTTTCGCAGAGGCCGAGAAGGCCGCCCGCCAAGCCCTGCGGCTGACGCCGGACGCGCCTGCCGCCTGGCTTCGCGTTGCCGAAGCGCTCGCGGCAGGCGGCAACGTCGCGGAGGCCCGGACGTGCCTTGACCGAAGCGAACTCCACCCGGCCGAGGGGCTCGCACCGGATCTTCTTCGTCGATTGGAAAGCCTCCGCGATTCCCTCTGATTCAGATCGGCTCCATGCACGAGAATTTCGTGCCCGGTCTGCAGCAGGGGGCGCGTCAAGAATTTTGGTCAAGAATTTATGCGCTTCTGACTTGCGTCTGTTTCAGACATGGGGTGTACCGAGATTTTTTTGGCTTATTTTCTTGCGAATCCCATTGCACCGTTTTTTTTGGCATGGTATAATCCCTATGT
>CAYVJM010000160.1:0-5859 GCA_964451695.1 uncultured Lentisphaerales bacterium
GAACGTGATCGTGATGCTGCCCATCACGATGATGTGGAGCCTCGTCGGCAAGATCTTCGTGCCGTTCGCCGTCACGACGCTGATCGTCAACGCCGTCTCGATCCTGATCAGCTTCACCCTCACGCCGATCCTCTGCGCAATGCTGCTGCAGCCGGCAAGCAAGCGCAAGGTGAACACCTTCAGCCGACTCGGCCGGCGCTGGGAGGAGAAGTTCCAGCGGATCGCGAGCCGCTACGCGCGCTGGCTCCGGGGCGTCTTCGAGCGGCGTCTCGTCTGCGTCGCCGTCGCCGCGGGGTTCGTGGCGCTCTTCCTCGTCACGATGAAGGTCGGCGGCGCCCAGGTCGGCTTCACGTTCTTCGAGACGGACGACGTGGGCCGCGTGTTCATCCGCGTCGAACTGCCCCCCTACAGCAACCTCGCCACCACGGAGAAGCGCCTCGCCGCGATCCAGGACCGCCTGCTGGCGTTCTCCGACCTCGACCACGTCATGACGACGGTGGGCATCGCCGAGGCCTTCGGCGGCCAGGCCAGCGAAGGCGTCTACATGGGGCAGATCGAGCTGTTCTTCAAATCGAAACTCGAGCGCGACTGGACGATTCAGGAGCGGCTCCAGGCGATTCGCGACCTGCTCGCCGACGAGACGGACTGCTTGATCTCCGCCTCGGTCACCGGCAAGATGGGCGGCCAGAGCCTGCCCATCGAGTATACGCTCTCCGGCCCGGATCTCGCCGTCCTGGAGGACACTGCGCGGACGATCCGCGACGCCGGCCGCCAGGTGCCGGGCGTGGGGACGTTCGAGACGACGGTACGCGACCCCAAGCCGGAACTGCGCGTCGTGCCGCGCCGCCCCGTGCTCGCCGATCTCGGCATCCCGGCCGCGCGGCTCGGGTCTGTTGTGCGCGCCAACATCGACGGCGTCGAGGCCGCCAGCTTCAAGCGCGGGGACCGCACCTACGACATCCGCGTGAAACTCGCCGAAGCACCGGGCAAGGACCAGGTCCGCCAGTTCACGCTGCCGGGCCGCGACGGCAAGGCGATTCCGCTCGAAACCGTCGCCGACGTTGTCGACGACTACGCGCTCCTCCAAGTGTACCGCGTGGACAAGCAGCGTTCCGTCGTGCTCCTCGGCGACCTGACGCCGGGCGCGACGCTGAGCGAGGCGGGCGCAGGAATCCTCGCCGCCGTCGAACGCGGGAAGTTGCTGCCGCCGGGCTACACGTTCAGGACGGCCGGCGACAGCGAGATGCTCGGAGACGCCGTGGCGGACTTCGGCGAGGCGATCCTGCTCGGGGCGTTCCTCACCGTGCTGCTCCTCGCGGCGATGCTCGAGTCGTGGACGCGTCCGGCCATCGTGCTGCTGACGCTGCCGATGGGCCTGATCGGCGTAATCGCGTCCCTGGCGGCCACGGGCCTGGCCATCACGATCCTCACGCTGCTGGGCATCCTGATGCTCATCGGCATCGTGGTAAACGCGGCGATCCTGATCGTCGACCAGATGGGTCAGCTCGAGGCGAAAGGCATGACGAAGCGCGAGGCCCTCGTCGTCGCGATGCACGACCAGTTCCGCCCGGCGCTGATGCTGATCCTGGCCTCGGGCCTGGGCATGCTGCCGATCGCGCTTGGAACGGGCATCGGCTCCGAGAACCGCGTGGGCATGGGCGTGGCGTCGGTGGGCGGCATCCTCATCGCCGGCCTCTTCACGCTGACCGTCCTGCCGGTGGTCGTCTCCCTCTTCACGCGCAGGGAGCGTCAGCCAAAGTAGCGACGGGCGAAGCGGGCCGTGTCCCAGACGTAGCGAGCGAGCGCGGTGGCCCGGCCCTCGCGCCCTTGGCGCGCACGCAGCGCGGGGTCGTTCACCAGCGCCGTCATCTTCGCGGCGAAGTCCGCGACATCGGTGAAAACCGCGCCGCCGCCGCCGTCGAGCTTCTCGCGGAAGATCGGCAGGTCGGAGGCGAGCACCGGCAGGCCGCTGAGCATCCCCTGCACGACCGCCTGGGAGAACGTCTCGCGCATGACGACCTCGTCGCGCGAGGGGCAGAGCATGACGTCCATCGTGCGCAGCCAGGCCGGGATTTCCGAAGCGGGCATCCAGGGCAGGGCGATGATGTTCGGCTCCTCGAAGCGCGGCGGCTCTGAATACGAAGCGAGGTGAAGTTCGCAGCGGCGACGCGCGGCCTCCGGCATCGCGCGGAACGCAGCCGTGGCGGTGTCCGCACCCTTCCACGCGTTGTCGAGCATCCCCACGACGCAGAAGCGCACGGGGGCGGCGTCCGCCGCCGCCTCGGCGCGCGGGAAGAAGCGGTCCGCGTTCATGATCCCGTAGTCCACGTGGACTTCGGGGAAGCCGGCGGCGCGGAACGGCTCGGCGATCTTGCCGTTGACGGCGACGATGGCCCCGGCCCACCCCTGGAGAGCGGCAAGGAAGCGCGGCGAGGTTTCGCGGTGGGCGATCAGCACGTAGCGCGACGCCTTGCGGAAGCACCGCGCCGTGCGGACGAGCGGGACGAGGAGGTTGCCGACATTGCCCAGCAGGAGCAGGTCGCGGCGCGGGCCGCGGGCGATCCACCAGGCCCAGGCGGCGAGGTTCAGGGCGCCGCCGCGGCGCGCACCGTAGCGGAAGGCCAGGCGGTCGAGCCCGGCGAACTGCGCCGCGAAGACGGCCCGCCACGACGGATGCGCGGGCACGGCGATCCGGTGGCCCAGGGCGTGGAGGTCGCGAAGGAGCTGGATGTTGAACAGCTCGACGCCTCGAAGAGCCGCCGGGGCGCGGCGGAGGAAGACCTTTTCGAGAAAGAGGATGTCGCGACCCAGTTCCATGGTGGGCGGGAGTCAGGCCGAGGGTGGAAGGCGGTAGGCCGTGCAGGCGAGGACGACGAGCAGCACGCCCAGCGCGAGCGAGGCGGCGGCGAGGACCTTCGCGCGTCCAGGCGAGCGGTGCGCCCAGACAATGTGGTCGCGCAGCAGCCAGGGCAGGGCGATGTAGTACATCCCGGCGATGATCATCGCATAGGCGTAGACGATCATTGCGTAGCGCCAGAGCGACGGGTGCCAGGCCGCGGCCGAGAGCATCGGCGCGGGGACAAGCACGAGGAGGCCGCCCGCGGCGCGGCAGGTCAGCAGGTCGGGGATAAAGATACACACGGCGGCGACGGCCATCGGCAGGAGCAGCCAGAGCAGGTCGCGCACGACCATCAGCGGACCCAGGGGCATGACGCAGATCCAGAGGGCCGACCAGACGAGACAGACGATTGAAAGCACGCGCCCCGGCCAGACGCTGCGCGGCAACGCGAGCCAGAGGCGGCGCGCCGGAGCGGGCAGAACGAGGGATAGCCCCCCGAGCAGAGCCGTTGCGGCGCCAACGGCGAGAGCAATGGCGGAAAGGGCGGGGAAATCCGGTTTCAGGGTCATGGCGGGGTTGGTGGCCTAGTCGTCGAAGCCGATCCAGAAGACGATCGAGCGTTCGCGCGTGAGATCGTCGTCCTTCTCGATGGCGCTGGCGTAGTCGATGCGCATGGGGAAGCCGGGGATGTCGAGGCGGATGCCGCCGCCGACGCTGGAGGCGAGTTCGCCGAAATCGAAGTCGTAGGCGTCGGCCCAGACGTTGCCGACGTCGTAGAACGCGGCGAGGCGGAGGACCTTCAGCAAGGGGATTGTGTATTCGACAGTGGCCTCGAGCTTCGTCTGGCCGCCGACGGGGTGGTAGCTGGTGGAGGCGGGATCGTCGGCGGGGACGGCCTTGGGGCCGATGGCGCGGTGGCGGAAGCCACGCACCGTGCGCCCGCCGCCGAGGAAGTAGCGGCTGCCGATGGGGACTTCATCGTCCGCGTACGAGTCGACCACGCAGGCGCGGAGGTAGAATGCGAGGACGTGGCCATACCACAGGGGCTGGTAGTTGCGCAGGCGCCCGTCGAGTTCATAGAAGTCGTAGTCGCTGCCGAAGGCGGAGTTGTAGAGCGTGCCGATGGCGTTGGCGCGGGTTCCGGAAGTCGGCACCATCGGGTTGTCGCGAGTGTCGTAGACCCAGGAGAGGCGCATCGCCCCGAGGAAGTAGCTGTCGTCCTCGTCGAGGTAGGAGAACGGGGTTGCGGGATCGTCCGCGAGCACGAGTTCGTCGTCGATGACGTCGTCGAGGCTGACGTGCTGGAGCGTGTAGGCGAGGCCCATGCGGCCGACCATCGGGACATGCTTGGAGAGGCCGATGGAGAAGCCGGCGCGGCTTTCGTCGTACTCCGAGTAGCCGCGATTGCGCAGGAAGGCGTCGATGTCGAGGGCCAGCCGGCGGTCGAGGAACCAGGGCTCGGTGAAGGAAGTCTCGAGGTCGGTCGAGTCGGCGGAGGCCTGCAGGCTCAGGCGCGCCTTCTGGCCGGCGCCGCGGAAGTTGTGGAAGTTGGCGATATCGAAGTTGCTCTGGGAGATTTCGAAGAGGCCGATCAGGTGGTCGACGGACGAATAGCCGACGCCGAACATCAGCGAGCCGGTGCTCTGCTCCTCGACTTCGTAGACGAGGTCGCGCGTGCGTTCGTCCACCTTGAGGTCGTAGTTGCGAACGTCCGCGAAGTAGCCGAGGTTCCTGAGGCGCTTCTGGCTGCGGTCCGCGAGCACGCCGTTGTAGACGTCGCCCGGGTTGAGGAGGATTTCGCGCCGGACGACCTTGTCGCGCGTAGAGGTGTTGCCGCGCACGAGGATGTTGCGAACGGCGGTCAGCGCGCCCTCCTCGACGGTGAAGACGATGTTGATGACGGCCGGCGCGTCGCCGGGGTATGTCGCGGTCTGCACGCGGGTGTCCACGTAGCCACGCGACGAAAAGAACTCCCGCACGGCTGTGCGCGCCGCTTCGATCGCCGCGAGCCCGGCTACGGCCTTCGGCTCGAGCGGGACGGCCTTGGCGACTTCGGACTCGGGAAAGAGCGTCACGCCCTGCAGCTCGATCGCGCCGACGTGGTAGATCGGCCCCTCCACGATCTCGAAGGCGATGTCCCAGGCGTTGCCGACGCGGCGCTTGACGGGGTCGGAGACGCGGACGTCGAGGTAGCCCTTGTCGAGGTACTGCTTGCGGATGTCGGCCTTCATGACCTCGAGGTCGAAGTCGCCGACGCGGACCTTGGAGAACCAGCCCGACGGGTTCCACCAGGGGGTCTGGCCGCTGGCGCGCCGCAACTGCCGCGCCGGAATCGCCGCCGCGCCCTTGAAGCGGATGAGGTGGACCTTGCTGCGCGCGCCCTCGTCGATCTTGAACGTCAGCCGCGCGGCGCCGGGGTTCGCGGGCAGCGGTGCCAGCACGGCCTTCACCTTCGCTTCGTAGTAGCGCTTGTCGGCGTACATCTGGCGCAGGCGCTCGGACGCGGCCCCGACGATCTGCTCGTCGGCGAAGTCGCCCGAGCGCAGGCCGAGACCGTCGAGGACGCGCGACTGGCGGAGCCCGTCGAGGCCTTCGAAGACGATCTTGCCGGCGATGCGCAGGCGGCTTTCGACGACGTAGACGACGCGGACGCCGTCTTCGACGTCCTCCATCTTCGTGCCGACGTAGGAGAAGCGGTTCGAGTCGAGGAGGCGCCGGACGTCGCCCGAGACGATGCCGGGGTCGACCGGTTTGCCCGTCTCGGTGGCGATGTGGGTTCGCACGAAGGACTCGTCGAGAGGGGCGCCGGCGCCCTGGCGGACGACGGAGACCTCGCGGACGATGGGCGCCTCGGCGCCGGGGGCGGCAGGCGGGACGAGCAGCAGGGCGACACAGGCGGCCAGGATCGACGGGGCGAGACGAAGTTTCACGGTCATGGCAAGTACCCGGGTTCGGTGGTGGCGGGAGCGCGCGCGATCATCCCTGAAGCGTTTCGGCGACGTTGAGCAGGTGGTCGTTGG
>CAYVJM010000161.1:0-3884 GCA_964451695.1 uncultured Lentisphaerales bacterium
CTGCACGACGAACGGCAGCTACGAAATCCGCCGCGCCGCCTGGCAGGACTTCAACGCGTGGCAGGCCCCCAACGCGGAATACACCCGCAGCTTCGGCCTCAACGAGACGACCTCGTTCGAGTCCGATCTCGACAACTTCCCGGTCACGACGATGGAGTCCGCCGGCTTCCTGCCCTTCGAGACGGGAACGACGGCTTCGGACGTCAACATGCTTTCCGGCACCTATCTCAACGGCATCAAAGTCGACAAGGCCTGGGTGCTCGAAGAGCGCGAACGCGCCACGCCGGCCGTCCTGACGTCCACCGTCAAGAACCGCGCGCTCAAGCTCTCGGCCAACCCGCTGGTGCGCGGACTCGGATCCATTGAGACGACTTCGGCGACCGGCTCCGAC
The DNA here is from genome assembly GCA_964451695.1 of uncultured Lentisphaerales bacterium. Taxonomy (GTDB): domain Bacteria; phylum Verrucomicrobiota; class Kiritimatiellia; order RFP12; family UBA3636; genus JAAZAI01. The sequence continues at coordinate 392 of CAYVJM010000161.1, forward strand.
GGACGCGACACGCTGACCCTGCGCGTCCGCGCGTCCGTCGACGACGAGAACGTCGCCTACTACCGCTTCGGCGACAGCTTCCTCAACTACATCGTCAAGGCGAAGACGACGGTGTCCTCGATGTCCGACGACGAAGCGTCGGTCTCCGTCTACGGCTACTACCAGGATCCCCTGAACTATCTTGAGGGGCGGCTGATCCAGAAGTCGGCCCTCGTCTCGGGCAACGCGACGCCCACCTACTCGTTGACGGCGGAAATCCGGCAGATGAAGAACGGCGTCGAGACCGTGCTGAAAACGGCCAACATCGCCGCGGACAACGCCAATCCGAGGCGGATCACCGACGGGATCTGGTACCTGATGCTCAAGATTTCGACCACGGGGAACCAGGTCGATTTCACGGTTGCCAAGAACTTGGAAACCACGATTCTTAACACGCAGAACAGCGCTTTCACCGTGGACGCCTCCGTGCCCGCAGGCGGGACGATCGCGGTGAACGCGCGCGATGCCGCCGCCACCTTCGGCATGGTGGTGACCGACCTCGCTGGCGGTTCCGTCTCGCCGTTCTCCTCGGTCCAGACCTCCGCGCCCTCCGACTGGTACCGGGGCGGGTTGATGTCCGGTACGACGTCGCTGCGCTGGAACGCCGTCCAAGGGACGAGCGGCGCGAACCCGACCGCGCTGACGCGCGTGATTCCGGCCGTGAAGTACCGTGTGAACGTGTACCGCGACGGCATCGGCAACAACAATGCCGTGGCCCCGGTGCCCACCTCGACCGAGGACTGGGATCAGAACTGGGACGAGATCGGCACGGCGGACGGCGAGCGCACGACGAGTTCGCTGGCGTGGCAGGCGGTCTCGGTGCCGATGCATCTGTGGGACGACGTGTTCATCCAGATCAAGCCGACGGGCTCCGACGGCGCGCTCGTCGTGGACGACCTGAACGTCTACGACTGGCGCGGCATGACGCTCTACGACGAGGAGCTCAGCGAGAACGACCCCTTCGAGGAGCTGCCCTGGAAGGCGACGTACGCCGTGCGCACGGCCGTCAACGGCAACGTGATGTACGAGCTGAACCGGACGCGCGCGAATCCCGACGAGAACCAGATGATCGTCACGCCGCTTCTCGAGAACGGCGTGGGCGACCTGCTCTTCAACTACCGCGTCGCGACCGGCAACGTCAAGATCTCCGTCCAGACGCTGCGCAGCAACGGCTCCGTCGACCGGACCCTGCTCACGACGAACATCGTGGCGAGCGCGTACTTCGAGCGCCTGTACGTCGCGGCGCTCACGAACATGACCGGACGTCTGCGCGTCCTCGTCGACCCCGTGGAAAGCTCGGCCGACGGCGTCCTGTACATCGACAACCTGAAGGCGACCGACTACCCGGATCCGGGCGACACGTCCTGGAAGGCCTACAACATCCTGATCTCCACCTACGACTGGAATCCGGAGATCAAGTTCGACGGCGCGGCCAACACGGAGTATCGCAGCGCGACGGTCAACGACTCCTACACGAACAACACGCCGCTCAACGTGGCCTACGAAGATGACGAGCCGTACCTGCAGTCCCCCCGGATCGACACCGGCATCGGCGAGGTCAGCTTCTGGTATCGCCGGTATCCGGGCGCGACGAAGCCCGGCAAGGTGTATTTGAAGGCGGCGAAAGTGGAGTCCGACTTCGACAACAACCCCGGCCAAGTCCTCACGCTCGGCATGTTCGACCTCAACACGAACGCGCCCACGTACGGCGCCCAGGTCGAGTCCCTCGACACCATCACCAACGCGACGTCCGACGTCTGGTCCTACTTCAGCGTCGAGTTCTTCAAGGCGGAGTACAAGATCCTGCGGTTCTACGGCGACACGGAGACCGGCGGGCGCGTGATGCTCGACAACATCATCGTGACGGAGCCCGTCCGGACCTCGATCGACATCATGTCCGTCGAGCTGGTTCCCGCGATTCCGCTCTACACCGACACGGTCGGGGTGCGGGTCAATCTCGGCAATCCGCGCATGAACCCGCACAACATCCAGGCCCAGTTGCTCTACACCGTCGGCTCCAACCAGTGGGGCCGGCAGAACTGGTCGGGCTCCGCGGTCTCGGTTCCGCTCGTGGCCGATCCCGGGGATCCCTACCTGTTCGCGGTGTCCAACGGCGTCCCCAAGCTGCCCATCGACACCGTCGTGCAGTACACGGTGAAAGTGACCTACGAAGGCACGTTCCCGGAGCCCGTCTACTACGACGAGGACTTCGTCAATCCGCCCTGGTACGAACCGGTCGACCTGAACGCCCAGTTCGCCCAGACCGGGCACTCCCCGTACTACTTCGTGTTCTCGGTGGGGACGAACGTCGTCATGATCAACGAGTTCCTGCCCTACGCCCTTTCGTTCGGCGCCTTCTGGGGCTTCAACGAGCAGTACGTGGAGCTCATCGGCGTGGACAAGGGCAACATCGCCAACTGGCGTCTCGAGCACCTCGACGTTCCGGCCAGCACCTACTCGGACGTCTTCATGTGGACGAACGTCCTCAAGAGCGGCGCCGCCTTCGCCTCGCGATTCACCGCGAACTCGACCGAGCCCAAGGACAGGGGCTGGGGCTTCTACACGCTGGGCTGCTCGGGCGTCAACAACTCGAACGTCAACTTCAGCGCCGTCGGCTCGAATCCCATCGTCGTGGACCAGGAGCTGTTCCCGAATTCGCTCTACCTGCCCGACTTCAGCGACTTCGCTTCGCCCGACCAGGAAATCGGCATGGGGGTTCCCGGCGGGTTGTGCCTGCGCCGGAGCATGGGCGCCTATGTCGACCGCCTCGTCTGGGGCGCCTGGACCACGGTCAGCAACATCGTCAACCGCGGCTATACCTATATGGAGGGGCGCGGCGCCAGTCAGTCCGCCAGACGTCTGGTCTATGAACTCGCCTACAACCTCGATCAGGAGAATCCAGCCCTCGAATGGATGCTTTCTCTCACGTCGGCCTATTCCCCGGGCTACTTCAACTCGGGCGAGGCCGATCTGATCTGGACCGTCACGCCCGCCGAAGTCGAGGAGCCGACGGAGACGCCGGTGATCGGCTCGCCCACGATCACGTCGATCGCCCTCGGCGAGACGTCCGCCACGGTCGCCTTCGACGTCTGGACGACCAACTCGGTCGCGCTGACGCCGCAGGACGGCTACACCTGGTATGTGGAGACCTCCGAGGAGCCGACGTTCGCCAATCCGACGGCTTACGAGATCACCTCCGACATCACCGCCCCGTCTGACGGGGCGCCGAGCGGGTTCTCGGTCGAGGTCGATTTCGAGGATCCCGTCTCGCAGACCTTGTTCTATAGGATCAAGGCCGTCCACCCCTAGCCGCGGCTTCGCCGCCGACTCGCCCCAGCCTGGCCACATCGGCTTCGGCGCCCGTCCGCTCGCCTCCGAGCAGCCCTCACCGCAGCCCGACGAGCACCCCGACCGCCCACACCGCGAGAAGGGCCCCGACGACCACTGGTGAGCC
>CAYVJM010000161.1:3894-5801 GCA_964451695.1 uncultured Lentisphaerales bacterium
GCGGCTTCGCCGCCGACTCGGCCACGCGGGCGCGCCTCCCATCGGATGCGCGCCCGCCTTGTTTTTCACCCGCCCGCCATGAACCCGAAACTCGCCCAGTGGGAGGCCGGTCTCCACGCGCTTCTCCGCGACATCGACCATTGTCTGGAAGACCGTCACGGCGCCCAGTGGCCGCTCCATCCTTCGCGCCCCCGGCGCGGCTCGGCGGCGAATCCGCAGTACGACGGCCTCTTCCGCGTCACCGCCGCGTTTTCCGCCGGCTACGGATCGCGCCTCGGCCCCGGCTACGTTGTCCAGATCGAAATCGTCACCCTCTCGCACGTCCCTCCCGACGTTCGCGAACAGATCGAGCAGGAGGCGGTCGACATGTTGCGAGCCGGCCTCCCCGAGGCGTTTCCCGGACGCAAGCTCTCCGTGGAGCGCGACGGTCCCGTTTTCAAGATCTACGGCGACCTCTCGCTCGACGAACCGAAGCCCTGAACGCTGTCGTCTGCCTCAGATCTCGGGATCGGGATAGAAGACGGCGTCGCCCCGGCTGTTGACAAGGGTCGTCCCCCATTCGGACGTCTCCACGAGCGCGTTGGGCAGCAGCTCGATCTTGCCGCCGGCCCCCGGCGTGTCCACGGCGAAGTTGGGGATCGCCATGCCGCTGAGGCGGCCGCGCAGGTGCTTCATGATGCGCAGCCCCGTCGCCAGCGGCGTGCGCAGATGCTCGATGCCGTTCACCAGGTCGCATTGGAACAGGTAGTAGGGGCGGATGCGGTGGTGGTAGAGTCCGCGGCAGAGCGCTTCGACGACCGCCTCCGAGTCGTTGACGCCGCGGAGCAGGACGGTCTGGTTGGCCACCGGGACGCCGGCGTCCGTCAGCAGATCGGCCGCGGCGATCGCCTGCGGCGTGAGTTCGACGGGGTGGTTGAAGTGCGTGTTGACGAAGACGGGCCCGTGGCGGCGGAGCATCGCCGCCACGTCCGGGGTGAAGCGCATCGGCAGCGTGACGAGGGTGCGCGTGGCGATCCGGATCGCCCGCACCGACGGCACCGAGCGGATTCTGGCGAGGATGCGGTCGAGGCGGTCGTCGTCCAGCAGCATCGGGTCGCCGCCGGAGACGAGCACGTCGTCGATCGCGGGGTGCTCGGCGAGGTAGGCGGCGCATGCGTCCAGGGCGTGGTCGTCGATCGCGGCGTCGGGCGTCGACGACACGCGCTTGCGCGTGCAATGGCGGCAGTAGGCCGCGCAGGCGGAGGTCGCGACGAGCAGCGCGCGGTCCGGGTACCGGTGGACGAGGCCGGGGACGGGCGAGCAGCGCTCCTCGTCCAGTGGGTCGCTGGAGAGCCAGGAGGGCTGGAGGAGTTCGCGTCCGTCGGGAACGCATTGGGCGAACACGGGGTCGGTGAAGTCCGGCCGCCGGATCAGCGAGGCGTAGTAGGGCGTCACGGCCATCGGGAAGACGGCGGCGGCGCGCTGCATGTCCGGGGTGATCGTCATGCCGGGGAAGCGCCGCGCCAGGGCGTCGAGGGAGCGGATGCTCTCCGCGATCTCCCGCCGCCAGGCTGGCTGTTCGGGGTGTTCCTCTTGCATCGCGCGGTTCACAGTTCGGGCGCCTTCTCACCCGTGCGGCGGCTGGGACGGTGATGAAGCCCGTCCGCGGGCGGCGATGGGCGTTCGCGGTTCTGGATGATCTCCTGCGTCGTCATGCCGGGGATTATGCGGACTCGTTCGGCTCCAGTCAACGTGAAAGCGGGTTTTCGCGTACTCGGTCAGTCTTCGGGGTTGTGTCGCGAAGCGGTGTCTGCGGCGTCTGAAGGGACGAGTCGGCTTCGCCTCCCGGTGCGCGCCCATCGGCCCGCTCGCCACGCCGCGCGATCCTCGCGCCAGGCTGTGCCCGCAGGCCGGGCGGACGGACGCCA
>CAYVJM010000162.1:0-5791 GCA_964451695.1 uncultured Lentisphaerales bacterium
AAGTGCTCCAGCTTCAAGTCCAGGACCTGTGCCAGCTCGCCCAGCAGGAGCTCGACCAGAACCCGACGCTCGAAGAGGCCTCCGTGCTCGAGAACTCCATCGACGCGGCTCGCGACGCGTACGAAGGCGTGGAGACGCCGGCGCCCGATCTCCCGACCGACGATTCGGACGAGGACGGCGGCGACGGCGCCGCCGCGTCCGCGCCGGAGGGCGGTCGCGAGGCGCCGCCCAGGGAGGCTCCCGCTGGCGAGGCGGAGCCGGAGGGCGCCGGGGATTTCGAGGACGATCCGCCCCCGGACGCCGCGGCGCAGGAGCTGGATCCGCTCGATTTCGGCGTGCTCGCCGAGCTCGACGACGCGGACTACCTCTATCAGGAAGGCGGCAACAGCGAGTACAATCCCGATCTCGAAGAACGTCGCCAGTTCATGTTCGACTCGATCCCCGTGGGCGAGTCCCTCCAGGACCATCTCCTCGGACAGCTCGACCTGGCGGATTTCGACGAGGTCGACCGTCTCGTCGCCGAGCAGATCGTCGGCAGCGTCGCGGACGACGGCTACCTGCGCACGCCGCTGGCGGACATCGTCCAGGTTGTGCCGGGCGCTACGATGGAGCAGGCGGAGCGCGTGCTGGCCGTGGTCCAGACGTTCGATCCGCTCGGTGTCGCTTCGCGCGATTTGCGGGAGTGTCTGCTGCTCCAGATCCGGAAGGGGCCGCTGAAGGGCACGCTGGCCGAGCGGATCGTCGATGGGCATCTCGCTCTCGTCGAAACGCGCCAGCTTGGGAAGATCGCCAAGGCGTGCGGCGCGTCCCGCGAGGAGGTCGAGGCGGCGATCCGCCTGCTGGCGCGGCTCGAGCCGCGGCCCGGCGCGGCGTTCGACCGCGCGGCGCCGACGTACGTCGTCCCCGAGGTCGACGTGCGCAAGGTGGAGGGCCGGTGGGTGGCGTTCGTGGAAGATCGCGACTTGCCGCGCCTGCGCATCTCCCGGCGGTATCTCGACATGCTGCACGCCGAGGGCGTCTCGGCCGAGACGCGCGATTACGTCCAGGCCAAGATCCGTTCCGGCATGAACCTGATCAAGAGCATCGAGCAGCGGCAGGAGACGATCCGCAAGGTCGCGCAGAAGATCGTCGATGCGCAGCAGGCGTTCTTTGACGAGGGGCCGATGGCCCTGCGCCCGCTCGTCATGGCCGAGATCGCGGCGGAGGTCGGCGTCCACGAGACGACGGTGAGCCGCACGGTGTCGAACAAGTACATGCGTTCGCCGCAGGGCGTCCATGAACTGCGCTTCTTCTTCACGAACGCCATCGCGACCGAGAACGGCGAGTCCGTTTCGAGCGAGCGGGTCAAGCTGATGGTCAAGCAGATGGTCGAGGAGGAGGATCCCGCGCGTCCGCTGGCGGATCTGGACATCGAGCGGCGACTTGCGGCGGAGGGCATCAACATCGCCCGCCGCACGGTCGCCAAGTACCGCGGCGTCCTCAAGATCCCGCCTTCGCACCTGCGTCGGCGGGGGTAGCGGCGTTACGCGAGGATCGTGCGGACGACGTCCGCGGCCGTGTACTCCGGATGCTCCGCAGTGCAGAAGCGGCCGATGCCGGCGACGTCGTCGCCGAGCGTGACGATTGGCGGCTCCAGGGAGCCATCGGGGCGGCGCTGGGCGAATCCGGCTGCGGCGAGCAGGGCGTTGCAGAGGCATTTGCGCCCCCGCGTCGCCTCGGGGCTTCCGCCCTTCGCAACGTAGGCCGCTTCGGGCTCCGCGGCGCAGCGGTAGCCGATCGAGCCGTCTGCCTTGAGATAGGCTTCGCGCAGGTAGCCGAGGTCGCAGATGCGGCGGCGGCTCTCGAAAACGGCGGGGTCGGAGAGCGAGCCGGCCACGTCGGCCACCTTGAACGGGAAGCCGGTCGGAGAGGCGAGGGGGTCCGTGAAGACGCGGCAGCCGCTGGCAAGGGCGCTGCGGATGGCGGCGGCGCGTAGACGCGGGTCGAGGCCGGAGTCTTCGCAGAGGGCGAACGGCGTGCCGACTTGCACGCCCGCGGCGCCCTGCTCGCGCGCGGCGCGGTAGGCCGTGGCGGAACCGTAGCCGCCGGCCAGCCAGAAGGGGAGTCCGATCTGGCGGATCTTTTCAAGCGACACGACGTCGCGCGAGCCGTAGATCGGCTGGCCGTCTTCGGTGAACGTCTTGGCGCCCCGGGGCGGCGCGTTGTGTCCGCCGGCGGTGGGGCCTTCGATGACGAAGCCCTCGATCGTGCTGCCGGCCGTCTGCCGCAACAGGATCGTGGCGAGCAGGTCCGAGGCGATGATCGGGAGGAAGTCGGGGCGGGTCAGCGGATCGGGCGTGCAGCCCGCTTCGATGAATTCGGCGGGGTCGAACGTGCGGCGGCAGTCCGCCGCCGGTACCGCCCCCTGGACGGCGATCGTGTAGGTCGCGGCCTCGTGGCGCGCGAGCGCGTCGAGGGCGCGCGGAATCTCCGCGGGGATGCCCGCGCCCATGACGACGACGGCCGCGCCTGCCAGCATGGCGCCGTAGAGGGAGGGCAGGTGGGGAATCTGGATCTTCTCGAGGTAGTTGATCCCGACGGGATTCGCATGGCCCTCACGGGCAAGGAACACTTCGACGAAGTTGGAGACGATGCACAGCTCGTCGGCCCAGCGGTTGCCCTTGATGGCGACCGTCTCGGCCGGGACGTAGGGGGTCTGCGGGCTCCGGCCTCCGGGGACGAACAGGCGGTCGATCACGCGCTGCGCCATCTGGGGAAAGGGGAAGTGGGACAGAGCGCGGCGGACGTCGCCGCTCAGGTCGCCATTCTGGAGCCGACGGGCGAAGACCTGGGTGAGCCCCGTGCCGGAGACGAGGCCGAGATGGCCGAGGCGCGAGACGGCCTGGGCGAGACGCCAGTTGGATACGGCCACGCCCATGCCGCCTTGGATGATTCGAGGTTTGGGTATCTTCATGATGTATGGGTTGTTGAAATCGCACAGATTAGGCTATTCCACCCGTCGCGTCAATCGATTCTCCGTGTCGGTGAGCGGTCGGGCGGCGCCGTAGAAGACGGGGGCCTGCGCCACCGCGGAGTCCGCCAGCTCCATCGAGGGCAGATACATCGGCACGAAGAGGACGTCGTGGCCGAGGGCATGCAGGGCTTTCACGAGCCCCATGTCGCGGACGCAGTTCTGGCAATAGAATCCGCCGCCCGATCCGGGCCCGATGTGGACGATGTCGAGCGCGCGCGGTTTCATCGGGCGCGGATCGAGACCGGGGTTTGCGGCTAGCCGCCGAAAAGCTTGTCCCCGAGTTTTTGGAAGTCGAGGGAGCCGACGAGGAGGAAGGCGAGGAGGACGAGCGCGGCGAAGTAGGCCATCGTGAGCAGGTTCATGACATGGCCGAGGAGCACGCACAGGCCGTCCCGCTGCAGCAGGCCGATGCAGAGCAGCAGCACGGCGACGGCGGGCAGCGTGTTGCTGAAGGGCACGAAGCCGAACGGCGCCATGAGCAGCAAGGCGCCAAGGACGATGCCGAAGTTGTTGACGGTCTCGACCTCGTTCGCCGCGATCCAGCGCTGCAGCCGCTGCGGTTTGCTGATGCGCTCAAGCCGATGCAACCAGGAACTGCCTCGTGCGAGGCCGGCCTTGACCTTGTCGGCGGCGAGCTGTTTGCTCTCGATGGATTCGGGGAGCCAGAGCTTGCGGCGAAGCAGGCGGCTGACGCCGCCGAGGAGGATCGCCGCGCCGAACACCGTGCTGACGCCGGGGATCGAGACGGGTACGAGGAAGATCACGCAGAGCAACATGCTGAGCATGAGCACGCCATCATCGCCGATCCGGTCGCGGATTTGAGCCACCGAGACCTGATCGTCGGGAAGCTCTGCGATGATGGCATCGAGCTTGCCGGCGATGGACTCGCCGGCAGCGGCTCGTGAGGCGTTTTCAGACTCGGAAGACGTCGCGTTCATGGCCGTTCGAAGACGAAGGGCTACTTGACGACGATGGTCTTTTCAGAGGACCAGAGGCCGTGGATGTTGCAGAACTCGGTCGCGTAGAGCTTGCCGGACTTGGCGAGCTTGGCGCCGATCTTCATGAAGCTCTGGGTGTAGGCGGGACCCTTGTCGGGGCCTTCGGCCGAGGCGCCGTGCGCGCTGAATTCGCAGCGGGCCAGTTCGATGGAGGTCTTGGAGCCCTCGGGCACGTAGTGAAGGGCGATCCAGGCGATGAAATGCCCCGTGGTGTTCGGGTGGGGGATTTCCTTGCCGACGGAGACCGCGATTTCGAACGCCTCTCCGGCGGCGACCTCGGCGGGGCACTCGATGAGGGGGACGTGCTTCTCGGACTTCCAGTCGGCGGTTTTGACGAATTCGGACAGCATGGCGTATCTCCTAGTTGGGGGATTGAGGAATCTCCTGCGTGGAATGGCGGCATTCTACACCGGTGGCGCCCGCCAAGTCAATGGAGGCGCCATTGATTTTCTGGTGGCCAGCCGCTATAGTGTCGTGGCTGGAGGAACACCCATCATGCTTTCCATTGAAAACGCGGCGGTCGTCTGCGGCGAGAAGATCGTCGTCGGCGGCGGAGTCGATATCGAAAACGGGCGCATCGTCGCGGTGCGCGGACCCGGCGAGGCGGCGGCGCGTCCGGCGGACGCGGTCGTCGACGCGCAAGGCGCCTGCCTGGCGCCGGGGTTCATCGACCTGCACATCCACGGCCTGCACGAACATCTCGTCGACAACGGCCCGGAGCATCTCGCCGCGATGGCGGCCCTGCTGCCCCGCTACGGCGTGACCGGCTGGCTGCCCACCGCGAGTCCGCGTCCGCGGGGCGAGGACGCGCGGTTCCTGCAAACGCTGGCGCAGACGCGCGCGCCGGGGGCGACGGTGCTGGGCTTCCATCTTGAAGGCCCCTTTCTCGCCATCATGGGGGCGCTGCCGCCCGAGGCCCTGGGCGGCCCCGATCCGGCGCGCGTGGAGGCGCTGAAGGCCGCGGCGGCCCCCTATCCGGCCGTATTCAGCGTGTCGCCGGAGTTGCCGGGGATCGCCGACCTCGTTCCGTTGATGCATCGCGAAGGCGCGCCGGTGTTCGTCACGCACACTCGGGCTTCCGTGCGCGAGACGCAAATCGCGATCGAAGCGGGCGTTCGCCATGCGACGCATTTCTACGACGTGTTCCCCGTGCCGCCCGAGACGGACGGCGGCGTGCGGCCCTGCGGCGTCGTCGAGGCGGTGCTGGCCGATCCGCGGGTCACCGTCGACTTCATCCTCGACGGCGTCCACGTCGATCCCGTCGCGGTGCAGGTGGCGCTCCAGTGCAAGGGCCCCCACGGCGTCTGTCTCGTGACGGACGCGATGGTGGGGGCGGGGAGTCCTCCGGGGCGCCATTGGTTCGGGGGCGAGGAGGTCGAGTTCGCGGCGCCGGGCGCACCGGCCCGCAAGACGGAGAACGCCAAGGGGCCCGGGGGGCTCGCGGGCAGCGGACTCACCCTGAACATCGCGGTGCGCAATGCCGTGCGCCTGGCGGGCGTGAGCCTGCCCCAGGCGGTCCGCATGGCCAGCGGAAACCCGGCCCGCGTGCTGGGCCTCGAAGGCACGCACGGAACGATCGCCGTCGGCCGTCCGGCCGATCTCGTCCTGCTGGACGACGATTTCAACGTCGTCCAGACGTGGATTTCCGGGGAGTCGGTCTACGTGCGCTAGCTAGTATTCCACCTGGGCCAGCGGGGCGCCCTTCTGGACGACGGAGCCGTGCTTGACGAGGAACTTGACCACCTTGCAGGGCTTCTCGACCTTGATCTGGTTGAACAGC
>CAYVJM010000163.1:0-5745 GCA_964451695.1 uncultured Lentisphaerales bacterium
CATGCTCGGCGAGCATCTTCTTGTTGGCGGTGACGACGGGCTTGCCGGCCTGGAGCGCGGACTTGACGAGCTTCATCGCCACGCCCGAGCCGCCGATGAGCTCCACGACGATGTCCACGGCGGGATCGTTGACGACGGCCATCGCATCGGTCGTCAGCACCCCTGCGGGCAGCGCGACGCCGCGATCCGTCGTGATGTCGAGGTCGGCCACCTTGCGCAGGACGATGTCGATGCCGGTGCGTTCGGCGAGGGGGATGCGATTGGCGAGGAGTCCGGCGGCCACGCCGGCGCCGACGGTGCCGAATCCGAGGATGCCGACGCCGATCTGCCTCTGGGTCTTGGGTTTGCTGTCGCTGGAGTCTTGCATGGGAGTCCGTGTGGGAAGGCGCCGCCGGGCTGGCAGCTAGTGGAACTTGAGGAAGGTGGCCAGTTTCTGGGCCTTGAGCGGCACGACGTCCGGCGCGCCGGGGTTTTCGCCGCGGCCTTCGAGTTCCCGGGGCGGGGTGAAGCCCGGACGGGATTCGCGGCCGGTTTTTTCGGCGCGCTCCCCGCGGCGGTCGGCCCTGCGCCGGGGCGGGCGTTCTCCCGCTGCGACGGCGGCGGCGGCGACGGCGGCGCGGACGGCCTTGGCCGGGGCGACGCTGAAGGCGCGGCCCGTCGTGCGCGGCGCGGGCTTGAGGATGCGTTCGAGGCGCGTCACGAGCTTGTCGAAGCCCGTGCCGAGCACGGTCGAGGTCTCGATGGGCCGCAACCCGGTTTCGCGCTTGAACGCCTTGAGGTTCTCCTTCGCGGCGGGCAGGTCCATCTTGGTGGCCACGACGATCTGTTCGCGTTCGAGCAGGGCGGGATCGCGCATCGCCAGCTCGTTGCGCAGGGTCTGGTAGTCCTCCACGGGGTCGCGACCGTCCTCCGCGCCCATGTCGACGAGGAAAACGAGGACGCGGGAGCGTTCGATGTGGCGCAGGAAGTCGAAGCCGAGGCCGACGCCCAGATGCGCGCCCTCGATGATGCCGGGGATGTCCGCCACGCGGAAGCTCGTGAACTTGGCGGCGTTGACGACCGTGCCCATGATGGGGCGAAGCGTGGTGAACGGGTAGGCGGCCACTTTCGGTCGGGCGCTGGTGATGCGGGTGAGCAGGGAGGATTTGCCGGCGCTGGGGAATCCGACGAGGCCGGCGTCCGCCATGAGCCGCAGGTCGAGGCGCAGGTTCGCCTCCTCTCCCTCGACGCCGGGGGTGAACTCCGTGGGCGCCTGGTGGTCCGCGCGCTTCCAGTGGACGTTGCCCAGGCCGCCGCGGCCGCCGTGCGCGACCTCGAGGGACTGCCCGTGTTCCGTGATCTCGCCGACGATTTCGTCCGTGTCTGCGTTTTTCACGAGGGTGCCAAGCGGCACGGGGACCACGAGGTCCGCGCCGTTCCTGCCGTGCATGCCGCGGCCCTTGCCGGAGCCGCCGTTCTCCGCGATTCGCCGGGGTTCGTAGAAGACGCCGACGAGAGAATCGACGTCCTCGTCGCCGACGAGCACGACGTGGCCGCCGCGCCCGCCGTCGCCGCCGTCGGGGCCGCCGAGGGGCACGAATTTCTCCCGGCGGAAACTGGCCGAGCCGTTTCCACCTTTCCCCGCGCGGACGTACACCGACGCCGTATCGACGAACTGACGTGATTTCATGTCGTGAAAAACTACCAAAAAAGAGGGCGAAAGTCCATGGAAATCAAGAATTCGCTTTTTCACCCCGTCCAGGTGTGGTAGACTGGCTCGCAATTTTTTGGAGATCGTTTTTCAATGAAGCCTGTGCGCGTCGCCGTCATCGGTTGCGGTGTGATCGGCCCCCTCCACCTCGAATGTCTTTCGAAGATTGATTTTGTCGAGATCGCCTGGATCTGCGATTTGGTCGCCGACCGTGCGCGGAGGGCCGCCGAGAAGCATGGCGTGGCGAAGTGGACGACCGATTCCGCGGAGGTCTTCGCGGATCGCACCGTCGACGCCGTGTGCGTCTGTACCGACCACGCCTCCCATGCGGATCTGGTCGTGGCCGCGCTGGAAGCCGGCAAGGACGTGCTCTGCGAAAAGGCCCTGGCGCAGAACCGAATGGCCCTCGATCGGATGCTCCAGACCGCGAAGCGCAATCCGTCGCGGATCTTCGGCGGCGTCTTCCAGCACCGGTTCGACCCCGTCAACCGCGAGATGCGCGCGATCCTTTCCGAGGGGCTCCTGGGGACGCTGCTCACCGCGTCGATGCAGATGCGCTGCTTCCGCTCCGACGCCTACTACGACGCCGACGACTGGCGCGGCACGTGGGAGTACGAGGGCGGTTCGGCCCTCATCAACCAGGCGATCCACTACCTCGACCAGCTCTTGTGGCAGACCGGCGGCGCCGAGTCCGCGATCGCCATGATCGGCAACATGACCCACCGCAACGTCATCGAGACGGAGGACACGGTCGCGGCCGTGCTCAAGCTCCGCTGCGGCGCGCTGGGTCTCGTCGAGGCCACCGCCTCGAGCAACATCGGCTGGGAGTCCACCCTTAGCTTCCACGGCGACCGAGGCGCCGTGGAACTCCGCGACGACAAGCCGGTCAAGATCGTCTTCGCCGACAAGGCCGTCGAGGACGCCGTGCGCGCCCGCCTCGCCGAGGCCGTCGCCCCCCGGGGCGCCGAGTCCGGCAAGGCCTACTACGGCACGGGACACCTCGCCCAGATCGCGGACTTCGCCGAGGCCGTCCGCGACCGCCGCGCGCCGTACGTCACCGCGGAGAGCGCCGCCGACACGCTGGGCACCGTCTTCGACATCTACGATTCCGCCCGCCTCCAGAACTACCGCTAGCCGAAGGCGTCCGTTTCGAAGGCGTCGATGACGCCCTCGATTTCGGCGACGTAGTCGCACGCGAGGAGTTTGCGGGCGTAGTCTTCGCATTGCGCGACGGTGAAGCGCGAGATGAGCTGCTGGGCGGTCGGGATGTGGGAGGGTTCGAGGCTGAGCGAACGCAGACCGATGCCGATGAGAAAGGGGATGTAGCGCGGTTCGCGGCCCATCTCGCCACAGATGGAGACCGGCTTGCCGTGGCGGACCGCGGCCTCGGCGATGACCTTGAGCCCCCGGAGCACGGCGGGATGGTGGTTGATGGAGAGGTTGCTCACGTTGGGGTTGCCGCGGTCGACGGCGAGCATGTACTGGACGAAGTCGTTGGTGCCGATCGAGAAGAAGTCCGAGATCTCCGCGAGCCGGTCGATGACGCCGATCACGGAGGGGATCTCGATCATCGTGCCGATTCGCGGAACGATGATCTCGACGTCGCCCAGTTCGGCGTGCACGCTCTCGATGCAGGCCAGGGCGTGGGCCTTGGCGGCTTCGAACTCCTCGAGCGAGGAGATCATCGGGAACATGATCGAGACGTCGCGCCGCCGCTGCTTCTGGATCGCGCGCAGGATGGCCCGGAGCTGCTGGTCGAGGATGTACGGGTACTTGAGCGAGAAACGGATGGAGCGCAGGCCGAGCGCGGGGTTCTCCTCCTGCGTCTTGAAGAGGTACGGGATGACCTTGTCGCCGCCGGCATCGAGAGTGCGGAAGACGACGGGCTTGTCGGGCATGCGTTCGAGGATGCGCGCGTAGATGCTCTCCTGCTCGGCCTCGCTGGGCAGCGTCTGGCGCATGATGAAGGGAAATTCGGTTCGGTAGAGACCGATGCCTTCGGCCTTCGCGTCGACGGCGGAGGCGATGTCCGCGATGATGTTGATGTTGGCGAACAGGGCGATGCGGACGCCGTCCTGGGTGTGGGTCTGTTTCTGAACCCGCGGCCCCGCGGCGCGTTCGCGGACCTCGCCGGCGAGGCGCTGCTCGTAGAGGTGCCGGGTTTCCGCAGAGGGGTGGACGACGAAGCGGCCGTTGGCGCAGTCGACGACGACAAGTTCGTGATCGGGCAGGATGAGGAGGTTGCGCTCGGGGACGATCATCATCGGAATCTTGAGCGAGCGCACGAGCAGGGTCACGTGGGCGGTGCTGCCGCCGGAGACCAGGACGATGCCGCAGACGTTCCCCTGGGCGATGCGCAGCACGTCGTAGGGAAGCAGGCGTTCGGCGATGACGATGTGGGGCGCGGCGTCGCTGTTGTCGTCCGGCGAGACCTGCGTGGCGCATTCGAGGAGGCGTACGGCGAGGTCCTCGACGTCCTGGGCCTTCTCCTTGATGTATTCGGCGGCGCTTTGGCGGAAAAAGGCGATGAACTCGCGGCTGACGGCGCAGATGGCCTCGACGAGGGGCATGCCCTCGGCGACGAGACGCCCCATGCGGCCGACGAAGTTCTCGTCGTGCAACATCATCGTCGCGGACTCGAAGAGCATCGAGGCGGCTTCGGGGAGGCGCTCGTCGAGGGTCTTCGACATGGCCGCGATGCGCTTCTCGACAAGGGCCACGGTCTCGGGGAGCGAGCGGCGCGCCTCGGGATACTGGCTGACGTTCCCAGCGAGGAGGTCGCCGAGGCCGTTGGCGGTCAGGCGCCGGGACTCCGCCATGGCCCAGCCGTTGGAGACGGCGTTGCCGTTGAAGACGGTCTCCACGCCGGCGATGAACTTGCCGGGTTCGCTGCGCCGTCCGCCGCCGCCGGCGGCGGCGATGATCAAGGCGTTGGCGTTCTGGATGGCGGCGGCGAGTTCGCCCGCCTTGAGGCGCGCCGCGCTGATCTCCTCCGCCTGGAACGGCATGCCGCTCTTGCGCTGCATCGACACGACGCCGATGCGCTCCTTGCCGCTGAGCAGCGGGATCGCGAGGAACGTCTGGAGATGGTCGTCGGGGAAGTTGTGGTGCCGGATGTAGCCGGGCATCGTCGCGGCCGCCTCGGTGTAGATCGCGCGGCGTTCGGCGAGGGCGCGCCCGACGAGGCCTTCCCCGAGCTTGAGGACGATCGACGCCTTGCCGAACATCTCGTAGCCGCGCGCCGCGCGCAGAGCCAGTTCGCGCGTCTCGTCGTCGTAGAGGTAGAGTCCGCAGCGGTCGCAGGCGAATGCCTCGTGGAAGGTTCCGACCGCCTGGTCCAGGAACTGCCGCTTGGCGTCCGGCGGCAACGCTCCGCCCTCCGCGCCGGGCGCGGATGCGGAGGAGACCGTTGGGGGAGCTTTGGCGTTCATGGCGGAATGCGGAGGGACTGTGAGAAGGGAAGGGGAATCAGGCGAAGTCCGGGGAGGTGGCGATCTCGCGGATGTCGTAAATCGTCTTGTTCTGCGATTCGTGGTAGGTGCGCGTCGTCAGCTCCGCGAGCAGGCCCAGCACGATGAACTGGAGCGCGAAGCCGAGGAACATCAGCGGCGTGATGACCCAGAAGGGGCGCTTGACGAGGAGTTCGCCGCCCCACCAGGGCGTGCTCATGACGCCGCAGACGGCCAGCAGCGCCTCGAGCCCCACGACGCCCGCGACGAGGATCGCGAAGGCGGCGAAGTGGAGGCCGATCTTCCCGAACACCTGGATCGGGCGCGTGCTGTACGTGAGCAGGAACTTGACGGTCAGCAGGTCGAGGACGACGCGCAGCGTGCGCGAGATGCCGTATTTCGAGGTGCCGAACTGCCTGGCGTGGTGGTTGACGGGGATCTCCGTGACTGTGCCGCCGACCCAGCGGCAGAGCGCCGGGATGAAGCGGTGCATCTCGCCGTAGAGACGGACCTGCCCGATGATGTCGCGGCGGTAGGCCTTCAGCGAGCAGCCGTAGTCGTGGAGCTGCACGCCCGTGAGCTTGCCGATGAGGCGGTTGGCCATCA
>CAYVJM010000164.1:0-5739 GCA_964451695.1 uncultured Lentisphaerales bacterium
GCCTGGAGGAAGATCATCGCGTCGCGGATGCCGTGCTGGGCGTCCCACGACTCCTTGATCTTGCGCTTGCGGTCCTTGCCGATCCCGGGGACCTCGAGGAGGCGCGCGGAGTTCTTGTCGATGATGTCGAGCGTCTGTGCGCCGAAGTGATCGACGATTTTCTTGGCGTAGACTTTGCCGACGCCCCGGATCATGCCGCTGGCGAGGTAGCGGCGGATGCCTTCGAGCGACGAGGGCACGACGCAGGCGATCGTCTCGGCGTTGAACTGGAGGCCGTGCTGGGGATGGCGGATCCAGCGGCCTTGCGCCTTGATCTCCTCGCCCTCCCAGATCGCGGCGCTCTTGCCCACGAGCACGGCGGAGGGGGCGCCGGTCGCCGTGCCGCCCTCGACCTTGAGGTTGAGGACGACATAGCCGGTCTCGTCGTTGCGGTACACGACCGAATCGACGGTTCCCGTGATTTCGTCCTGTTCCGGAATCGGACCGGCGGGCGCTGGCTTGGGGGTTGGGCGGGAGGGGCGCATCGGCGCGTCAGAGGTTGGGCGGGACGAGGGCGCGCGAGACGGAAAGCGATTCGATCTCGTCGGCGGAAATCTCGCGACCGAGGCGCTCGGAGAGGTAGACGCCCTCCTGGACGCGTTGGGTTTCGAGGGCGATTCTGGCCGTGGGGAGCAGCGGACAGCGGCCGAGGAGCGCGTGGATCCAGTGCGCCTGCGAGCTGTCGTAGTGGGCGGTGGCGGCATGCACCGTGTGGTCGAGGTAGTTCATCGCGCCGACATCGATGGTCGTGTCCGTCAGCAGTTCGCCATCGAGCCCGTGGAAGGTCGGCGGCGAGAGGGTGAAGCCGCCCAGCGATCCGCAGAGGATCGAGGAGGGGAAGGGCTTGGCGTGGACGGCCCACGATTCGAGGATGTCCAGGGTGAGCCCGCCCTCATAGAATGCGAAGCCGACGCCGAGTTCCTCGACGTCGAAGCCGCTCTCCCGCCGCCGGCCCTCGTCCATGGCGACTTCCGCGTAGGTGGCGCCGACGACGCGCTGGAGCTTCGGGACTCCCGCCAGATAGAGGAGCTGCGAGATGTGGTACACGCCCATGTCGAAGAGGGCGCCGCCGCCCGAGGTCGTCGAATTGACGAACTCCTTCGTGGCGTAGCCGTCGACGAAGGGACGTCCGCGGCGGCGGAAGCCGTAGGAGCGCAGATGGTAGAGCCTGCCGAGGCGTCCGGCGTCGATGAGGCGCTTGGCGGCCTTCGTGGCGTCCTCGTAGATCAGGGCGAGCTGGATGTGGAGCTTGCGGCCCGTGCGCTCCATGGCGTTGTACATCGCCAGGGCGTCGGCGAAGGTGCCGGCCATCGGCTTTTCGCAGTAGACGTCCTTGCCCGCCTCCATCGCGGCGATGGCGACGGGCGCGTGCAGGTTGTTGTGGAGGCAGACGTCCACCGCCTGGATGTCGCGCTCGGCGAGCAGCTTGCCGATGTGGGTGAAGCGTCGCGCGACGCCGAATTTGTCCCCTATCTGGTTGAGCCGGGCCTCGTCGATGTCGCAGAGGGCGACAAGCTCCACGTCCGGGTTGGCGGCGTGGTGCTTGATGTGGGACTCGCCGATGATGCCGTTTCCGATAACGGCAACGCGGATCTTCTCCATGGTGGCTCCTAGGTCTAGCGGTGGTAGAGCGAAGTGATGTAGTCGGGCTTGGCTGGGGCGTCGCAGTCCTCCTCCACCAGCTCCGAAATCAGGTTGCGCACGGCTCCGAGCTGCCAGTCGACGCGGACGCGCTCGAACTTGCCGGAGTGGTGCTCGACGCTGTAGGCGCCCACGTAGCCGGCCGCGTGGAGACGGCGGACCAGCTCCTTGGCGACGGGCAGCGTGTTGGCCGCGATGTGGGTGTGCATCGCGTACTTGAGGACGGTCTCGAGCCCGCGCTCCGGCTCATCGAAGAAATTCGCGAAGTGGAACAGGTGCCCGTACGCCGGGTGATCCACGGCGGCGCGCACGCGATCGAGGTAGTCGGGGACGCGATCCCAGCCCCAGTGGTTCTCGGGGCCGATTTGGATGTCAAGGTCGCCGCAGATCGCGCAGTATTCCTTGTAGGTCTTCACAAGGTAGTCGAAGGCCTCGTTGGGCATCGTGTGGCCTTCCTTGCCGCCGAAGTCGATGCGGATGGTCTTCGCGCCGAGGACGCGGCCGACCTCGATGTAGGCGAGCATCGTTTCGCGATGCGCCACGCGTTCAGCCGGATCGTCGCACCAGAGATGCGGACCATCGACGCAGAGGTTGGCCAGGCGGAGGCCGGCGGCGTCGAGGGCGGTGCGCACCTTCGCGGAGAATCCGAGGTCGGTCGTCGGGATGAAGCCGGTCCAGATGTCCGCCCAGTCGACGCGGTAGTGGTCGCGGAGCAGGTTGATGTAGGTGAAGACGTCGCAGACGCCTTCGTGCAGCATGCCGTGGAAGGAATACGACGCCAGGGCGATGCGGTCGAGGGAGAGAACGGGTTTCATGGCGGATGGGGTTCCGGAAAAGTTCGTGCGTTGTCAGAACTATTTCTCCGAACATGCTATCAGCTCGGCAGGGGAGGGGTCAACGCGAAAAGGGGATGATCGGGTCGTGATCCCGGGCTATCGCATGCGGCGGCGGTATTCGGACATCGTCATGCCGACGCGCTTGCGAAACAGGGTCTTGAGGTAGCTCGGGTTCGCGTATCCGCAGGCCAGCGCGATTTCGCCGAGGGCGTGCTTCGTCTCCCGGAGCCGCCTTTTGACTTCTTCGAGCCGGGTGGCGATGATGACTTCCCGGAGGGTTTCGCCGCGAATCTCCCGGAACCGCAATTCAAGCAGTTGGCGGGACACGCCCAGGTCTTCGGCGATTGTCGAAACCGGGATTTTGCTGGAGGCGTTTTCACGCACCAGGAAAAGCGCTTTTCGGATCAGGTCGGTGGCGGGCGCGGTCGGAGCCGAGGACTCGCGCTCGAAGACCCGTGGCGGGGTGTTGACAATCACCCGTTTGACGGGCGGCTTGGCCCCGTTCAGAACGCGGTCGAGGACGTTCACGGCCTCGCGGCTCAGTTCGTCGTGCGGAAGCGCCACGGACGAAATCGCCGGGGAGACGAATTCGCAGATCGTCTCGTCGTTGTCCACGCCGATGATCGTGGCCTGGCGGGGAACGTTGACGCCGACCTGGCGGCAGGCATTCACCGCTTCCACCGCGAGCGAGTCCCAGGCGCACATGATGGCCGCCGGCTTCGGCAGGTTCGCGATGAAGGCCTCGAGGGCGGCCGCGCCTTGTCCGGACTGGTGTTCCATGACCGGTGTTCCCCGCTTTCTGAAGAAATCGACGTAGCCATCGTGCCGGATGAGCGACCACGACGCCTCGGTTTGCGCGGAGATGAATGCGTATGAGGCGAAATTGCCGAGTTCCGCGAGGTATTGCGCGGCGAACGCGCCGACGGCGCGGTTGTCGAGTTCCACGAAGACGATGTTGCGGGCGGCCGGATACGAGCCCGATTTCGGCGAGCCGATGACGACGATCGGGATGTCCGTGCCGGCGAAAGCCTCCACAAGTTCCGGAAGATGGGATTCGTTGTCGATCACGCCGTCGATGCGCGGCTCGTTCTCGATCGACTGACGGAGATCGCCCACGGAAAGCCGCTCGGCCTGCGTCAACGTCACCTCCCAGTCGTCTTTTCTCCGGCAGTAGCAGCCCAGCCCCTTGATGATTTCACGGCAGGACGCATACGTCGATGGAATCGTGACGAGAATTCGCTTCCGTTCATGAGTTCGCATGGACGCACTCTACTCCATTCCGTCTGAGAATATCAACCATTTTTGCAAAAACAAACATTTATCTTATCTATAAAAAAACACGCGTCTCTTGTGGTTCAATATCCTTTGATGTAAAATTCGATGGCGAACGCCGTAGTGAACGCCTGAGTGCCGGAAACAAAGATCGAACAGCAACAAAATGGATGTTTTATGAAAACCGTGCTGATTTCCCTGTTTACTGGAATGGTTCTCGCCCAGTCGGTCTTTGGCGAAGTCTACTATTGGGTTGGCACGTCCGCGGATAGCATCGCGGATGCCCAATTCTGGCGGATGGGGTCGGTGGGAGGGGCGGTTGCCTCCGAGGCGCCGGGTTCGGGTGCGAACGTGGTGTTCCCGGCTTTACACGAGGCGACCACCGCGAGCGCGTTGCCTGAGTATGCCGCGCTCACGGTCGAATCGGGGGCGAAGCTCACGATTCCGGGCGGCGCGCAGTTCAAGAACATCGCGATCTCCCTGAATGGCGAACTGGTACTGACCGGCAGCGCGTCCGTCTGCTTCGGTTACGCGGCCGCCGGCCAGACGTCGACGTTCGCCATGCAGGTCAACGGCGGCAAGATATCCCTGCCCGCAAGCGGAACCATCCAGATCGCCTGTCCGGCCGCGACCGGCAAGGTCAATGTCCTGGGCACGATCACGATCACCAACTTGACGTACGCGACCGAGGCCAACATCTGGCAGATCGGCGTCAACAATCCGACGAACGCGCCGTTTTCCGTCGACTTCGTCGGGACGAAAATGAATCTCGCCCCATCGGAATCGCACAAGTTCAGCGGCGCGGCGGCGGTTGCGTTCGGTGCCAACGCCTGCCTCTACCGGCCGCGGCCGGAAAACGCCCAGAACGAAACCACCAGCCTCGTGGTGGAGAATGCCGCTTCCATTTCGCTTCGTGACGGCGGCTACGTGCAACTCCCGGTGACGGGGAACGGCTCGGGCAGCCGCGTCACGTTCAACCCCGACCTCGCCACGACCGTGCTGACCGTGGGCCCCGGAAGCTGGTTCTCCCCGCGCAGGCAGTTCGGCAACGGCAAGGGCCAGGCGGTGTTTTCGAACGCCATTTGGGAATACGGGGTGCCTGGGTGGTGGAGTGAAAACAACGACAAGGCCTTCCCCTTCAACGGACTTTCCTCCGTGGAGATTCCCGCCGGAAAGGCCCTGCGGATCCAGCGCAACTTTTACAACTGGGGATCCAACCAGCAGGAAGGGACCTCTCCCGGCAACGTGGCCATTGCCCCAGTGCCAGTCACCGGCGGCGGCTCGATCGTGTTCGACAACGCGGACGCGTCCAAGAACAAGGGATACAAGGCGAATTTCTACTTCATCGGTGGAACGAACACGGCGACGGGCACCCTTTCCTGCGAAACCGGCCGGGGCGCAACCTTTTACCTGAACGACGGTGCGCGCTGGGCCGGCACGGTTGTCTGCAATTCGGCGTTCTCCCTTTCGAAGATCGCCGTCAGCTCGGTCGGCTTGTTGACTGTTCCCGCCGTGGCCGAACCTGCGCGGGTTTCCGTCGGCGGCTTCGACCTCAAGTCGGATTTCGCCTTTCGCGTGTGGAAGAACGGCAGCGTCTTCACTAACGACGTCGTGAATGTTGGCGCTCTGGGCTACACGCTTTCCGGCGGCGCGATCTCCCTCGTCGGCCAGGGTGGCCTCGACCCCGGGGACCTCGCCCCCGGGACGGAATTCACGCTCGGGACGATTCCAGCCGGCGGCACGCTTCCAGACGTCAAGAACTCGAACGTCCAGCTCATCTGCCGCGAAATAGCAGGAGACGAAACGCTGGAGACGCTTGTCGCGAGGATCGTTTCAACGGAATACACGTTCACGAACACCACGTCAACAGATCTTCTCGACGACGAAGCCTGGAGCTGCGGTTACGTGCCGGTCGGCAAGGACGCCACGATCATCGGCGAGAACGTGAAGG
>CAYVJM010000165.1:0-5725 GCA_964451695.1 uncultured Lentisphaerales bacterium
CCCGGCGCGCCGCCGCAGATGATCTCCCAATGCCAGCAGTGGGGCTTCCAGCGCATCATGCCCGTCGTCGACGACTGCACGGCCAAGTGCACGTGGCGCACGACGCTCGAAGGCTCTTCCCGCTACACGCACCTGATCACCAACGGCGACGTCTGCCGCGAGACCAATCCAGACGGCGTTCCCGTGCCCGTCCCGGGCAACCCGGAGCGGATGCGAATCACCTACGTCAACACGATTCCCATGCCGCCGTACCTCTTTCTCGTCGCCGCCGGGACGTGGGACGTGCTGGCCGATTCCGTGACGACCGACTTCGGCCGGACGATCCGCCTCGAATACCTCGTTCCGCCCGGCAAGACCGATGGCGCCCGCCTTCCCATGGCCATCCTCCAGGACGCCGTGCGCTGGCACGCGCGTCGCCTGGGCTACGACTACCGCCGCGAGTGCTACCGCACGATCTGCATGGAGAAGTCCAACTTCGGCGGCATGGAGAACGTCGGCAACACGACGATCATCACCGAGGCCGCGCTCATCGACGAGTGGACGCCCGACCGCCGCCTCGTCTACGCCCACGGCGTGATCCTCCACGAGTTCGAGCACAACCATTGCGGCAGCGACGTCACGATGGAGACGCCCTTCGACATGTGGCTCAACGAGGCGTTCACCGTCAACGTCGAACGCGAATACCTCGCCGACACCTTCGGCGCGGAGCTGATGCGTCTGGCCGATCTCGATTCGATGCGCGGTCCCCTCCAGGGCCCCCTCGCCGTCGAGGACGCCGGCAAGATGGGGCGCATCGTCCGCGAAGGCTTCAACCATCCCGACGAGGTCGTCGACGGCGTCACCTACGTCAAGGCGCCCGAGGTGCTCGGCATGCTCAGCGCGCTGATGGGCCCGGATCGCTACGAGCAGGCCATTGCGGGGTACTTCGCCAAGTACAACGGCGGCAACGCGAACACGAACCAGTTCCTCGACGCCTTCCGCCGGTTTTCGGATCGCGACCTCGATCCCTTCTTCCGCGAATGGCTCTACACGATCGGCTACCCCGCGCTGCGCGGCGCCTGGCGCCACGACCCCGCATCGCGCCGCCTTGTCGTGGCATTGTCCCAACGCCGCCGCGGCGGACCGGGCGGCGCGTTCACCGTGCCCTTCCATGTCACGGGTGTCGACGCCGACGGCGCGCCAATGGCGTCCGTCGACCGCACCCTCGTCCTCGATCGCGAGGCGGCCGAGTTCGTCTTCGAAGGCGTCGAGACCGCGCCGGCTTTTCTGGACTGGAACAGCGGCCGCGCGTTCTACGGCGCGTTCGAGGACGCGACGTCGACCCCGGAATCGCTGGCGCGCGAAGCGCGGACCTCGCCCTTTCTCGTCGGCCGCGTCGAGGCGATGCGCCGGCTTGCGGACCGCGAGATGGCGGCCGCGATCGCCGATCCCGCGCACGAGCCATCCGCAGGCTGGCTCGCGCTCTTCGCAGCCGTCTTGGCGGATGGCGCGCTGCCTCCCGGCATCCGCGCGCGGATGCTGACCCTCTCCGAAGAGATGCTCGATCGCGACTATCTCCCGCGGCCTCGCGAGCGCAACGCGGCCGCGCGGCGTCTCCGCCGGCGCGTGGCCGCGGCGCTGGGCGCGCCTGCGCTCCTCAAGGCCTTCGACACGGCGCGGCGGGCCGTGCCGGACGAGCTGCTCGCGGCGGCGATCCCGCGCCGCGCGCTGGGCGCGGCGCTGGCCATGCTCCTGGCCGATACGGGGGATGCCGCAGCCCTCGACGCTCTGGTCGAACAGTGTCAGGCGGGCACCTGCATCGGCGACCGTCTGGCCGCGGCGCAGGCGCTGCTGCGCACGGAATCGCCACGCCGTCTGGAGACGCTCGCCGCGCTCGGCGCGCAGTGCCGCCCGCATGTCGCCGCCTATGGCGCGTATCTCGCCGTCGTCGGCGGCGCGCCGGACGACGGCGTCTTCGACGCGATCGCGCGCGAGGAGGCCGAGCCCGGCTTCCGCATGGACCATCCGGGCCACAGCCGCCCGCTCTACGCGGCGATGGCGGCGAACAACGCGCAGATTTGGACCGGACGCGGACTGGCCTGGGCCGAGGCGACGATCCGCAAGCTCGCGCCGGTCAACGAATACGTCGCCCTCGTCGTCGTCGGGGCTTTTCAGCTCTTCGAGGCGATGGAGACACCGCTGCGCGGCCGGGTTCGGGACATGCTGGAGCGTCTGGCGGCCTCGCTCGACGCCGCCAAGCACCCCAGCCT
Source organism: uncultured Lentisphaerales bacterium (assembly GCA_964451695.1). GTDB lineage: Bacteria > Verrucomicrobiota > Kiritimatiellia > RFP12 > UBA3636 > JAAZAI01. The sequence continues at coordinate 2,250 of CAYVJM010000165.1, forward strand.
CCACGGCCGGCTTGTGCAGATGCTCGTGATTCGAGCCGACTAGCCGACGAGGGGCATGGCGGCGAGCCAGGCGTCGGCGATGAGCTGGTGGCCAGCCGGCGTGGGGTGGACGCCGTCCGCCGTCCAGAAGGTTGGCGGGGCGAGCTTCGAGGCTTCGTCGAAGAGGCTCTGGAGCGGGACGAACGCGGCGCCGAAATCCTTCGCGACCGCTCTCGCGATTGTGGCACGCTTCGCGACCTCCGGCATCATCGCGGCGGCGGCGGGGTTGCTCATGCAGAGGAACGGCTCGAGGACGACGAGGCGGATCGCCGGGCGGGTCTCCTTCGTCCACGTCAGCAGCTCGCGGTAGAAGCGCTCAAAGCGCGGCGCTTCGACGCCGTTGCGGTTGTCCTCGTGCCAGACGTCGTTGACGCCGATCAGGATGCTCAGCACGTCCGGCTCGAGGTTGAGGCAGTCGACGCGCCAGCGCGCGTAGAGGTCCACGATGCGGTTGCCGCTGATGCCGCGGTTGAGGAAGTTCCAGGCGTGGCCAGGGTGGTCGCGCATCGTGCGCGCCATGACGAGGGCCGGGTATCCGGGGCCCATGCCGCCGTTGGCGTACCCCGCAGCGGGAGGGGCGGCGCGGCCGCAGTCGGTGATGGAGTCGCCCTGAAAGAGAATTGTCGTCTTCATGGTTGTCTGTCGTGGATGGATTGAGGATGTGATGAAAACGCTAGGCCGGCGTGTTTCGGCGGCGCAGTTCGCGAACGATGGCGTGCGCGCTCAGCAGCGCGAGCACGGCGGCAAGGCCCAGCAGGATCACGCAGAGGATCCCCAGGGGGCTGGCGGGGTCTTTGCCGAGTTCGCGCCCAGCAAGCTGGAAAAGGGCCGTGCCGCTGACGGCGAGCATGATCCCCATGGGGATGATCGCCACGAGCGGCTTCGCGCGGCGGCGGACGAGCCACAGCGAGGCGACGAGCAGCGTCAACGCCGCGAGGAGCTGGTTCGAGGCGCCGAAGACGGGCCAGATGCGGTCCGATTCCCCGAAGGTGAGCCACAGCGCGACAAGGACGGAGAGCAGCGTAGCGACGTAGGGGTTGGCGATGAAGGCCGCCAGGGGCCGCGACCGGGAGGGCGCCCCCGCCCCGGCGCGCGGGGCGAACAGCTCTTGCAGGGTGAAGCGCGCCAGGCGCGTCGCGGTGTCCAGCGAGGTCATCAGGAACGCCGAGACCGAGAGCGAGACGAAGGCGGCGCCGATCGTTGCGTCCACGCCGAGGCGCGCGCCGAAATTGGCGAGACCTCTCGCGAAGAGCGTCGCGGCTTCACCCGAGCCTCCGGCGGCCACGATCTGCTCGCGCGACATGGAGCCTACGGCAATCATCGCGAGGATGCCGAGGATGCCCTCCAGCAGCATCGCCGCGTAGCCGACGGGCAGCGCGTGGCGTTCGTTGTCGAGCTGCTTGGCCGTCGTGCCGGAGGCCACGAGGGAGTGGAAGCCGGAGCACGCGCCGCAGGCGATCGTGACGAAGACGAAGGGGAAGAGCGAGGTTTCCACGCCGGAGAAGTTCGGCGCCTTGAAGCCGACGAAGGCGGGCGCCTGGATTTCCGGCCGGAACGCGAGGACGCCGGCGATGCCGAACGCCAGCATGCCGTAGAGCAGGTAGGAGTTCAAGTAGTCGCGCGGCTGGAGCATCAGCCACACCGGCAGCGTCGAGGCGGTCGCGCAGTAGACCATCAGCACGAGGATCCAGATCGTCTTCGTCTGCGCTTCGGTCGTTCCGAGCATCCCCATCAGGTCGAGGGGGATCTGCGTTCCGAGCCAGACGAAGAAGAACACGAGCGGAACGAAGATCAGCGAACCCTTCAGGATGGAGAAGCCGCGCCGGTACACGAGCCAGCCGAAGGGCGGGGCGATCGCGATGAAGAGCAGCGACGACGTGGCGACGGCGGGGTTCTGGACGAAGCCGGAGGAGACGAGCTTCGCGAACACGGCGACGACGAGGACCAGCGTGGACCAGCAGAAGACGAGGAAGAGCTGGCGCCCGGCGTAGCCGACGTACTGCTCGATCACCGAGGCGATGCTGCGCCCCTCGTTGCGGATGCTCAACACCATCGCCGCGAGGTCGTGCATCGCGCCGATGAACACGCAGCCGAGCAGCAACCAGAGCACGACCGGTGCCCAGCCGAAGTAGATCGCCATGATCGGGCCCACGATCGGCCCGGCCCCCGCGATGCTCGCGAAGTGGTGGCCGAAGAGGACGAACGGATTCGTCGGCGCGTAGTCGACGTCGTCGCGCAGGGTGTGCGCCGGCGTGCGCCGGTTGGGGTCGAGGCCGAACAGCCGACCGAGAAATCCACCGTAGAGGAAGTAGGCGGCGACGTAGAAGACGAGGGCGCCAAGAAGAAAAGCAAGACCGTTCATGAGGAATCCCTTGTGGTTGGATTTTGCCGGTCGCCTACGCCACGATGTTGACGAGGCGGCCGCGGACGCAGATCACTTTGCGGACGGGACGCCCGGCGATCGTCTGCGCCACACCCGGATCGGCCAGCGCCAGCGCCTGCATCGCCGCGTCGTCGGCGTCCGCCGGCATCATCAGGCGAGCCTTGATCTTGCCGCAGACCTGCACGGCGACCTCCACTTCGTCCACTTTCAAAAACGCCTCGTCCCAGGCGGGCCACGGGACGTATGCGACGCCCGTGTCGTGCCCGAGACGCTCCCACAGCTCCTCCGCGAGATGCGGGGCGAAGGGCGAGAGCAGCACGACGAACGCCTCGGCCGCCGCGCGCGGCAGCGTCTTGCCCTCGCCGGCGAAGCCGTTGAGGAAGATCATGAGCTGGCTGATCGCCGTGTTCAAGCTCAGCGCCTCGACGTCCTCCGTCACCTTCTTGATCGTCGCGTGGCAGAGTCGGGACTGCGCCGCGTCCATCGCGACGTCGACGACCGGCTGGTCGACGACGAGGCGGAAGGCGCGGCGGAGGAAGCGGTAGACGCCCTCGACGCCCTGGGTGTTCCAGGGCTTGACGCCTTCGAGCGGGCCCATGAACATCTCGTAGAGGCGCATGCTGTCCGCGCCGTACTCGCGGATCACGTCGTCGGGGTTCACGACGTTCTTGAGGGACTTGGACATCTTGGCGGCGAATTCGACGAGCTTTTCGCCGGTCTCCTTGTGGACGGGGCCGTCGGCGGCGAGGTCGACCTTGTCGGTGGCCACGAGGGCGCCGCGGGAGTCCTTGTAGGAGATGCCCAGGATCATGCCCTGGTTGACGAGCTTCTGGAAAGGCTCCTTCGTGGAGACGAGGCCGAGGTCGAAGAGGACCTTGTGCCAGAAGCGCGCGTAGAGGAGGTGCAGCACGGCGTGCTCGGCGCCGCCGACGTAGAGGTCGACGGGCATCCACGCCTTTTCCTTGGCGGGGTCGACGAAGGCCTGGTCGTTGCGCGGGTCGATGTAGCGCAGGTAGTACCAGCAGGAGCCGGCCCACTGGGGCATCGTGTTCGT
>CAYVJM010000166.1:0-3652 GCA_964451695.1 uncultured Lentisphaerales bacterium
TGAGGATCTTCTCGTACCACTCGTTGGTGCTGGCGCCGGTGCCGTCGGGGCGGTACGACTCGAACGTATGGTCCAAGACGAGAACTGAATCGGCGTCGGGGTAGGCCGTGGCGGAGACGGCGGCGGCGCGCGCGAGCAGTTCGGCGCGGGGCGGGCGATCGGCGTGGCAGTGTGCGGACCCTGCCAGCAGCAGGGCGGCGGCGAACCGGGCGGCGAAATGCTTCATGGGACGTTCTCCATTTTCGGCCATTGTACTCTGAAGCGCGATCCCGGGGCAAGGCTTTCGGGAGACAGGCCGCGCGAGCGCGCAGTACGCTTTTTATAGTTGACTTTATCGACGATGTTCCGCTAATCTGGCCGCCTGAAGGGCCGTTTTGGCATTCATCCGTTCCTACGGGGGATCAACATGAAATCATCCAACAAGCACGCGTCCATGTTTCCGGCGATCGCCCTCGGCATGGCGTTGTCCACGCTCGCATTTGGCGGGGAGGGAGACAAGATTTCCCCGTTCGGTCTGAGTCTGACGGTCGGCGTGAAGCAGACTGACAACCGGGACGCGATCCCAGACGACCATGTTCTCCTGGTCCGCGGCGTGGAGGAGCGCATCGACAAGGAGGACGACACGGAGTACTCGATCTCCCCGACGATTTCGTTCCGGCACGAGATGAGCGACGGCGGGCGCATCTACATTGCCTACAGCCCGACGTACACGGACTCCGACAACCCGCGGGAGGACAGCGTCGACAGCGAATGGACGCACACGATGCGTGCGGATGCGGACATCTATTTGGGCCCCCGGACGAAGTTCACCCTTTCCGACAACTACTGGTGGAGCGGCCAGAAGGACTGGCACTACGGCGAAGACTACGAGATGGAGCCCACGGCTTCGGCCTTTGACGAGGACGACGATCTGACCCGCAACGACGACTACTACAACAACCGCCTCGACACGTCGCTCTCCCGCACGATCTCGGCCGACCTCACGGCGCGCGTCGGCGCCCAGTGGCGCGTCAAGCGCTACGACGACGACGAGCAGGCCGCCTACGGCGACGAGGACGAGTACATGCTCTTCGCCGATTTCATGAAGCGCACCACCCGCCACTTCTCCTACGGCGTCTTCGCCGAGTACACGGCGTTCGACCGGAGCAACGGCGAAGGTTTCGAGCCCGACCCGATCGTCGGCAACGAGACGCCCCGCGTCGACACCGGCGTCGAGTACGCCACCGGAGGCGTCCAGATCGAGTACGACATCTCGGGCAACGGAAACATCCTCTTCAACGCCCGCACCGGCTACAAGTTCGTCTGGTACGAGGCGGAGGACATCGAGGACGACGAGACGATCGGCGACTCCCGGGCCGAGTTCATCCTCTACAAGTACGAGCGGACCAGCGGGCGCTTCGGCCTCAAGTACGGGCGCGAGTTCGGCGAGGTCTATCCGTACAGCTCCCAGGACAACACGACGCTCTATGCCAACCTCACGCGCCTCCTCGACCGCAAGGGCGACCTGCGGCTCGCGGCCGACCTCGAATACCGCATGCGGACCTACGATGTCGAGGACGTCGATCCGGATGCCGAGAACTACTCCCGCTATTTCGAGGATCTCTGTGAGAAGACGGGCGAGGACGGCGAGGGCAACCGCGATAGCGTCTGGGTGCGTCTGAGCGCCGTCTACCGCTGGTCCCCCAAACTCTCCACCTCCGCCTTCTACACCTACGAGGACGTCGAATCGGACGTGGACATGAGCTACACCGAGAACACGATGGGCCTGAGCGCCACGTACCGCTTCCTCTAGTCCGCGCGAATCCGAGGTCACTCCCCAGCGCCCCCCATGGCGCTCCCTCCGCCGGCTTCATGACCGGCGGTTTCATTTTGGAAAATGGCGATGAACAACGAATCCACCCTACAGCCCCAGCAGCCGCAGGCCGAGGCCGTCCACTTCCTCGACTACTGGCAGATCCTCTACGCCCGCAAGGAGATCGTCATCGCCGTCTCCCTGCTCATGATCCTCACGGGCATCGTGATCACGCGCCAGATGCCCCGCGTCTACGCCGCCACCGCCCTCGTCCAGGTTCAGCGCGAGACGAAGAGCATCGACCTCTTCTCCCAGTCCTTCTACCGCTACGACCCGATCTTCCTGCGCACGCAGTTCGAAATCATCAAGTCCTCGCCCGTCATCGAGCAGGTCGTCCGCGAAATGCGCCTCGACGACGAAATGGGCATGGCCTACGGCTGGAAGGCGACGCAGACGGCCAAGACGAACTTCGAGCGCACCGTCAAGCTCGTCCAGAACAAGACCGCCCTCAACATCCGCCGCGACACCGATCTGATCGAGGTCACCGTCAAGTTCGACAAGCCGGACAAGCCCGACGGCGAGGCCGCCAAGTACGCCGCGAACGTCGCCAACACGATCGCGAAGGTCTTCCTCAAGTGGACGCAGGACGAAAGCCGCCAGACGACCCAGAGCGGCCTCGAGGCCCTCAACGAGCAGATCAAGGAGCTGGACCGCAAGATCGCCCAGGCCGAGGAGGATCTCGCCGCGTTGCGCAGCAAGCACAACATCACGATGCTCTCGGACATCGACACGGGCACCGCCTCCATCCGCTCCCAGATCGCCCAGCTCACGGTTGACCGCAACAACGCCCAGATGGCCGCGAGCCTCAAGAAGTCCAAGTACGAGCGCATCGTCGAACTCTCCTCCGGCGAGGCGGCCGCCTCGCTGAGCATCCTCGTCGGCGACAATTCGCTCATGCCGATGCTCGGGGACAAGCAGAAGCTCGAGATGCAGATCGCCGCCCAGGAGCAGGCCGGACTCGGGCCCCAGCACCCCGACGTCGTCCAGAGCAAGGCGCTGCTCGGGCAGCTCGCCTCCAAGATCGACGACCGCGTCGCCGACATCAAACTCGGCCTCAAGATCGACTACGAGCAGTCGCAGAGCGAGTTCGAGATGATCGCCGCCCGTCTCGCCGAGGAGACGTCCAAGGAGCGGGAACTCGCCTCCGGCGTGGCCCTCGACTTCGAAAAGAAGCTCAAGGACCTCGCGATGCTCCGCGACCGCCGCGCCACCCTCGAGGACCGCAAGAGCCGCGAGGACATCGACCTCAAGATCCCCACCACCAGCGTCAAGATCATCGAACCGGCCAAGATCCCCGAAATCCCCCTGCCCATCAGCCCCAATTTCGCCCTCAACGTCACGCTCAGCGTCGTCGCCGGCATCTTCTTCGGCGTCGTCCTCGCCTTCTTCGTGGAATACCTCGACACGACGATCAAGAGCGTCGAGGACGTCGAGAAGTACCTCGCGACCAACGTCGTCGGCATCATTCCCCAGAAGATCCGCGCCCTCAACGACCCCTCCGCGCGCTCCAAGCATTCCGAGGTCTATCGCGTCCTGCGCATGAACCTCAAGTCCTCCAAGAAGCTCGGCCCCGGCAAGGTCGTCACGTTCACGAGCGCCAGCGCCGGTGAAGGCAAGTCGATGACCTCCTTCAACCTCGCGTACGTCTGCGCGGAAGTCGGCGAGAAGGTTCTGCTCATCGACGCCGACCTTCACCGCCCCCGCCAGCACAAGATCCTGGCGACTGAAAACGTGCCCGGTCTCAGCAACGCCATCGTCGGCGAAGCGACTCTCGACCAGGCGATCCAGAAGACCCCCATG
>CAYVJM010000166.1:3662-5713 GCA_964451695.1 uncultured Lentisphaerales bacterium
CCTCCGGCAAGATCGCCAACTCCAACGTCTACGGGCTCATGGACACGGACGAGATGCGCGCCATCCTCGACGAGGCGCGCCGCCGCTACGACCGCATCGTCATGGACGCCCCGCCGATGATCGGCGTCAGCGACACCGCCCAGCTCGCGCGCCTCGCCGATGGCGTGATCCTCGTCGTCCAGCACCGCAAGTATCCCCGCTCCCTCTGCAAGCGCGCCAAGGACATGATCACGAGCATGGGCGGCAACCTCGTCGGCATCATCCTCAACAACATCAACGCCTCGCACGACTACTCGTCCTACTACTACGAGCACCAGTACTACTACTATTACTACACCAACGACACGGCGGGACGGACGAAACGGCGCAGCAGCTCGAAGTCCAAGAGCCAGGCATGAGCCTAGGGGAGGAAGTCCATCCATGAAGTTCCATTCAAACAGCCTCCTCGCGGCCGCCATTGCCGCCTCCGCCTTCCTCGGGGGCTGCGCCTCCTTCTTCAACCTCTTCGAACCCGACCCCAACCTCGTGCCTGAATCCTGGGCGCCGAGGCTGCCCGAAGATGGATCGCCGACTCCGACGACCGTCCGCCCGCTCCGCCAGGACGACAGCGTCGAGGTCACGGTCCGCGCAGGAGCCGTCGCCGCGATCCAGGCCTCCGACGTCGTCGACGCCTACGGCAACATCACGCTGGCCCACCTCGGCGAGTTCAAGGTCGGCGGTCTCACGACCTCCGAGGCCGAGCGCGCCATCCGAGACGCCTACGTCAAGAACGGCCTCTTCACCTCCCCCGACGTGACGGTCATCGGCGTCGGTCTCCAGGTCGTGCCGGAGTACTTCATCACCGGCGCGATCAACAAGAAGGGCAGCTTCGTCTACAAGGACGGCATCACGCTCTGGCAGGCAATCGTCGCGGCCGGCGACGTCAATGAATTCGCAGGCGGAAAGATCAAGCTCGTCCGCAACGGCGTCGCCGAGATCCACGACCTCAACCGCATCAAGCGCGGCAAGGCCAAGAACCCCGTCCTCCGCCCCGGCGACATGATCGAGGTGCTGGAGAGCTGGCTCTGAGGCCGCTCCAGGTGGAGGCTTCGACGATGCCCTTCCCCCCCGAGAGCTTTCGGAATCGCGCGCGAGTGGTCGTCGCCTCCATTCTCGTCGTCGCCGGGCTCTTCGGCGCCATCCACGCCGTCCGCGCCACCATCGCCCAGCGTCTCTACAAAAAAACCAAGTACGGCTTCGTCGGCGCGCCCTTCGTCCCCCCCGTCGCGGCGACGGCGGACGCCGCCGAGGTCGCCCGACGCGCCCATTTCGCGGACCGTCTCGATTCGCGCAACTACTATTTCCCCTCCTACGCCGCCCGCTGCGCCCTGGAGGAAGCCGGTCGCGCGACTTCGTCCGAGGCCTTCCGCGACGCCCTCGCCGGCGCCCTCTATTTCGCGAAGCGCGCCGTCGCGCTCAACCCGTACGACGGCGAATCCCGGATGCTCCACGCCCTCGCGCTCGTCGAGGACGGGCGGGTTCGCGAGGCCATCGACTACTGGCGCGAGGCGGTGATCGCCCGCGAGTACTGGAGCGATGCGAACCACGAGTTCCTCGCCCGACTGCTCCTGCGCTCCGGCGACCCCGCCGACCTCGCGGCCGCGGCGGACGAGCTGCCCTTCGCGCGGGATCCCGAACTCCGGAAAAAGCTGCTCCGGCTCCGCAAGCAGCTCGGCAAGTGATTGAGGAAGGCAAGTGAACATGTGCGGCATTGCAGGTTTCGTCGGCTCCGAAGCGCGCCCGAAGGTCGAGCGCATGTGTGCGCTCATGACCCACCGGGGCCCCGACGACAGCGGCATCCACGAAGCCGACGGCGTCGCCCTCGGCCAGCGCCGCCTGAGCATCATCGACCTCGCCGGCGGCCGCCAGCCCCTCTTCAGCGAGGACGGCCGTCTCGCCCTCGTCTGCAACGGCGAGATCTACAACAGCCCCGCGCTACGTGAAGAACTGACCGCCTGCGGCCACGCCTTCGCCACCGCCACCGACGTCGAAGTCGTCCTCCACCTCTACGA
>CAYVJM010000167.1:0-5692 GCA_964451695.1 uncultured Lentisphaerales bacterium
TCTCATGGCACGCGGACGACGGCTACATGCTCGAACAGTACAGCGAGACGGACGAAGATCTGCTCCTGCTGCCTCCCGAGAACATCGGCGACATGGACGTGCCTTCCGGCGACGAGGCGGAGGCACCCCCCGAGACGGAGGCGACCGATGACCGCCCAGCCCAATAGCCCGCCGCCACGCGAGGACGCGCCCGCCCTCGCCGCCCGCCGGGGCTTCTGGCGGCGCGTGCGCCACCATCTGGTCGAGATCGGACTGACCCTCCCCTCCTGCGGGTGGATGATCGTCTTCTTCCTGATCCCCTCCATCCTGCTCTTCACGCTCTCCTTCCACCCCACGGCGACGGACGGCGGGATCGGCGAGGGCTGGACGCTGGAGACGTGGCGGACGCTCGCGAACCCCGACTATCCCTCCATCGTCTGGCGCACGATCTGGCTGAGCATCGTCTCGACCTTCATCTGCATCGTCATCGCCGTCCCCTGCGCCTACGCGATGGCCCGCGCGCCTGCGATCCGCCGGCACGTGCTGGTGGGGCTGGTCATCCTCCCGTTCTGGACGAGCTTCCTCATCCGCGTCTTCGCCTGGAAGATCCTGCTCCACCCGGACGGCGTGATCCGCGGGTTCCTGCTCTCCCTCTCCATCATCCGGCCCGACCAGCAGCTCCTCTACAACCCCGTGGCCGTGCTCCTCGTCATGGTCTACACCTATCTGCCCTTCGCGGTGCTGCCGCTCTACGCGGCGGCGGAGAAGTTCGACTTCAACCTGATCGAGGCGGCCCTCGACCTGGGCGCGACGCCGCTGCGCGCCTTCTCCAGCGTCTTCGTCCCGGGCATCCGCGCCGGCATCTTCTCGGCCACGCTCATGGTGCTGATCCCCGCGTTCGGCTCGTATGTCATCCCGGACATGGTGGGCGGCGCGAACAGCGAGATGGTCGGCTCGAAGATCGCCCAGCGCGCGATCCCCGACCGCAACCTGCCCCACGCCAGCGCGCTCTCGGCGCTCCTGATGCTCGGCGTGCTCGCGCCGCCGTTCCTCGGCTGGGTCGTCCTGCGCCGGCGCAACATCGGCGTCACCGAAAGCGAAGCCGTCGCGGAAGCCGGCGATTCGGGCGTCGTCCAGAAGGGAGGCGTCTCATGAAGCGCATGGACCGCCACTGCAACATCGTCCTCTGGACGGTGATGCTCTTCTTCTACATCCCGATCGCCGTGCTCGTGGTGAACTCCTTCAACTACTCGAAGTTCAGCGGCGCGTGGGAGGGCTTCACCTTCAAGTGGTACGCCATGCTCTTCCGCGACCGCGATCTCTGGCAGGCGATGCTCAACACCATCAAGGTCGCCGTCGCCTCCACCGCGGTCTCCGTCGTCCTCGGCACGACCGCGGCGCTCGCGCTGCACCGCTGGAAGGGGCGCATTCAGGCCTTCCACTACGGGCTCATCTACACCCACCTCGTGCTGCCCGACATTCTGATGGGCATCAGCCTGCTGCTCTTCTTCATCGCGGTCGGGCTCGAGCAGAGCCTCTTCACCGTCTTCCTCGCGCACACGACGTTCTGCCTGAGCTACGTCGCGATGGCCGTGCTCGGGCGACTGCAGGACTTCGACGCGAACCTCCTCGAAGCCGCCCGCGACCTCGGCGCGACCCCGTGGACCGCGTTCTGGCGCGTCCAGTTTCCCCTCCTGCTGCCCGGCATCGTCGCCGGCGGCCTGCTCGCTTTCACGCTCTCGATCGACGACTTCGTGATCACCTTCTTCGTTTCCGGCCCCGGGTCGGACACGTTGCCGGTGAAGATCTACGGCATGATCAAGCGCAGCCCGCGCCTGCCGATGATCAACGCGCTATCCACGCTCATGCTCCTCGTCACGACCCTCGCCGTCGTCGCCAGCCGGATGCTCCAGTCCCGCCGCGCGCGCCACTAGCCGCCCTGGACGAGATCGGCCGCCGGATCGAACTTGATCACGGTGTCCTCGGCCTGCGGCAGGAGTCCGGGGTAGTCGAGCGTGTAGTGCAGGCCGCGGCTCTCCTTGCGGTTCATCGCCGAGCGGATGATGATGTACGCGGCGTCCGCGATGTTGCGCAGCTCCAGCGTGTCCGAGGTGACGAGGTAGTCGAAGTAGTACTGACGCACTTCGCGGCGGATGTTCGCGATGCGCGTGAGCGCGCGTTCGAGGCGCTTGTCCGTGCGCACGATGCCCACGTAGTCCCACATGCACGCGCGCACCTCCTCCCAGCTGTGCGCGACGACGACCTGCTCGTCGCTGGGCACGGCGTCCCCGTAAACCCAGGCCGGGATTTCGATGGCCGAGACGTCCGCCTTGCGCGGGTGCGCGGCGATCCACCGCGCGGCATTGAAGGCGCAGACGATGGCCTCCAGCAGCGAATTGCTCGCGAGGCGGTTCGCGCCGTGCAGCCCGGTGCTCGCCGTTTCGCCCACCGCCAGCAGACCGGGGATGTTCGTCAGCCCGTCCACCGTCGTCTTGATCCCGCCGCAGCAGTAGTGCGCCGCCGGCACGACGGGCACGAGATCCGTCGCCATGTCGATGCCGTACGACTTGCACTTCGCGTAGATGTTGGGGAAGCGCTTGACCAGGAAGTCCCGCCCCTTGTGCCGGATGTCGAGGTAGACGCAGTCGAGGCCGCGCGCCTTCATCTCGTGGTCGATGGCCCGCGCGACGACGTCGCGCGGCGCCAGCGCCCCGCGCTTGTCGTAGCGGGACATGAACGGCGTGCCGTTGGCGTCCACGAGCTGCGCGCCCTCGCCGCGCACGGCTTCGCTGATCAAAAAGCTCTTCGCGTCGGGATGGTAGAGGCACGTCGGGTGGAACTGGATGAACTCCATGTTCCGGATCTCCGCTCCGGCGCGCCAGGCGATGGCCACGCCGCCCGCCGTCGCCACGTCCGGGTTCGACGTGTACCGGTACACCTTGCCGGCGCCGCCCGTGGCCAGGATCGTGTACGCCGCCCGCGCCGCGAAGATCTCGCCGGTGCGCCGGTCGAGGAGATAGCAGCCCACGCAGGCGGGCGCGCTGCCGCCGCGGTCGCGCATGACGAGGTCGATGGCATGCGTGTTCTCCATGATCGTGATCGCCGGGTTCTTCTCGACGTTGCGCAGCAGCACCTCCTGGACGTGGCGCCCGGTGATGTCCCCGGCGTGCAGGATGCGCCGCATCGAATGGCCGCCCTCGCGCCCCAGGTCGGGCTCGCCGCTCGCGTCCTCGCGCTCCGTGAAATGCATCCCGATCGCGCGCAGCTCGTCCATCCGCGCCGGCGCGGCCGTGACGATCGCCCGGACGACGTCCTCGTGGCAGAGTCCCGCCCCCGCCACCAGCGTGTCCGCCACGTGCATCTCGAAGGAGTCGTCCTCCTGCGTCACGCAGGCGATGCCTCCCTGGGCGTAGTTCGTATTCGTGTCTTCGCGCCCGCGCTTGGTGACGACGAGCACGCGCCCGAGCTCCGCCAGGTGCTGCGCGGCCGAGAGGCCCGCCATGCCGCTGCCCACCACGAGATAGTCGCATTCGATCACGCGCATCGCTTCACTCCTCGGCCTCGCCGGGCTCCAGTTCTCCGCGCCGCTCCAGATCCATCAGGACCTGCTCGGCGGGCGTTAGACACTTCTTTCCCTTGTTGCAGGCCGCGCAGCAGGGCACCACGTTGCCCTTCACCGAACGGCCGCCACGCGCCACCGGCACGACGTGGTCCATCGTCAGCTCTTCGGGCTGGAATGCGCCGCCGCAGTAGTGGCAGCGTCCGCGGGCGAGCTGCGCCCGCCACCAGGGACTCGCGCGCAGCGCACGCGCCTTGGCGCGCTCCCGCGCGATGTGCGCCTCGTCCCTGCGGATGTTCACCCAGTCGTCCATGGCCGCGCCTCCTCCCGCTCAGGCCTTGCCCGGCATGGAGAATGCATCCTTGAGGTAGATCAGTCCGAAGACGATGAAGACCACGCCCGCCACGATCTTGATCGTCCGCGGCGAAACGAGGCGCGTGATCTGGCAGCCCAGAAAGACGGCGATCGCCGAGGAGCAGGCCAGCGCCACCGAGGAGGCGGCGAAAATCACCCACTTGTCTCGCGGCGAGACCGATCCGAACGCCAGGCACGCGAGCTGCGTCTTGTCGCCCAGCTCCGCGATGAAAATAGTCCAGAACGTCTTGAAAAATGTCGCCAGCATGCTGATGGTATTCCTTGCTTTGCGAGCCGTCTCGGCCCGCCTAGATGTGCGCTTTGCCCCGCCGGTCCGCGATTTGGCGGACCAGCTCCTTGAGTTCCTGCGCGTTGCGTTTCGCGCACACGAGCGTGGCGTCCGCGGTGTGGACGACGACGAGGTCCTCCACGCCCATCACCGCCACGAGGTGGTCCGGCGCGTCGTTGACCACCGTGTTGCCGGTGGCCCGGAGGAACTCGCATGCCCCGTGCGCCGCGTTGCCGTCCCCCACCTGCTCGAAATGGTCCGCCGCGGACACCCAGGTTCCGACGTCGTCCCAGCCGAAATCGCCGCGCGCGGCGACGAGGTTGCGCGCCTTCTCCATGACCGCGTAGTCCACCGATATCTTCTCGAGCTTCTCGTACTCGGCCAGCAGCGCCGCGTCGAAGTCCGCCGCGCCGAACCGGCCGCGCATCCGCCCCGCCATCTCGAAGAGCGGCGGGCGGAATGTCTTCAGCGCATCGAAGAACGTCGCCACCGTCCACACGAACATCCCCGAGTTCCAGAAATGCCGCCCGGAGGCCACGTATTGGCGCGCCGTCGCTTCGTCCGGTTTTTCGACGAAGCGCTTGACCGCCATGAACGACGTCTCCGCCCCGCCGTCGATCGGCGCGCCCGCCTCCAGATAGCCGAAGCCCGTCGCGGGGTACTGGGGCACGATGCCCATGACGCCGATCGCGCCCTCGCGGGCGACGAGCGCGGCGGTGTCCGCCAGCGTCTTGCGGAACACGTCGGGCCGGGCGACCAGATGGTCCGCCGTGAGCACGGCGACCGTGGCGGAGTCTCCGCCCTTCCACGCGGCCCACGCGGTGCCAAGCGCGCACGCGGCCGCGGTGTCGCGCCCGAAGGGCTCGCCCAGCACGTTCTCGGGCGGCAGCTCCGGCAGCGTTTCGCGCGAGAGGGCCGCGAGATCCGCCGAGGTCACGACGAGGATGCGCTCCGGCGGCACGAGGCCGCGGAGGCGTTCGACGGCTGTGGCCAGCAACGGCTTGCCGCCGAAGAGCGACACGAACTGCTTCGGACGGGAAAAGCGGCTGGCGGGCCAGAAGCGCTCGCCGCGCCCTCCGGCCATGATCACCGCAAAGAGGTTGTTGGCTTCGAACATGCGTCGTGGATCTCCATCGTCGTTGAAACTGCGCGAAATAGGGCGTTCATTGTACCCGATGCCGCCCGTCCAAACCAGACAAAAGCGCCCGCGCATCCAGGGAGGGTGGGGAATGTCAAATCTGTATTCGGCCAGTCGGCGGGGTCGCGGAGCGCATGGCATTTGCCTGTGTTGCCGCCGATCTGAAACCGTGCGCCCGTAGCGGCGCCTCTACACCTCGTTTGAATGGCGCATCCCTTTGCCCGTGTCGCGGTTCCGGCGGACGCAAGTCCAGCCGGAACCGCGCGGGCTTCGGGCTGCATCCATTGAAACGAGTCACTCGGCTTGTTCTCCGCTGCGGGCGCACCCTTTGCACCTTCTGCAGCGCGCCGTCGCCCGTGCGCGGCTTGACGGC
>CAYVJM010000168.1:0-5620 GCA_964451695.1 uncultured Lentisphaerales bacterium
TCGGCCCGTAGGCGTCGGCCGAGACGATCACGCTGGTGATCGAGAGCATGCCCACCGCCGCGATGCCGATGCCGTAGATGCCGCTCACGCCGAAGGCCTCCGCCGCGATGAAGGAGGCCAGCGTGGCGGCCACGATTCCGAGGATGCTCGGCAGGATCGAGATGAAGCCGTAGCTGAGGCCCGTGATGATCGTGATCGCCGAGCCCGACTTCGACATCTCGGCCACTTTGCGGACGGGCTTGCGCTCGTCGTTCGTGTAGTAGTCCGTGCAGAAGCCGATGAGGACCGCGATCACGAGGCCGGAGATCGTCGCGATCAGCACGCCGGGGTTGAAGCCGCCGAGGACGTTGAGCAGCGTCGCCAGCGCCGCGAAGATGACGCAGGTGATGATGGTGCCGTTGTTGAGCGCCGCGCCGGGCTTGCCGTTGCGGCCCACGCGCACGAACTGGATGCCGATGAAGCTCGCCAGCATGCCCACGGCGCAGAGGACGATGGGGAAGACGACGTAGAAGCGCGGGTCGCCGCCGCCTTCGGCCGCCGCCGTGCGCCCGACGCCGACGCCGAGGATCATCGCCGCGACGGCGGAGGCGACGTAGGAGTCGAAGATGTCCGCGCCCATGCCGGCGACGTCGCCGACGTTGTCGCCGACGTTGTCCGCGATCACCGCCGGGTTGCGCGGGTCGTCCTCGGGGATGCCCGTCTCGACCTTGCCCACGAGGTCCGCGGCGATGTCGGCCGTCTTCGTGAAGATGCCGCCGCCCGCCTTGGCCAGCAGGGCCATCGCCGAGGCCCCGAGCGAGAAGCCCAGGATGATCTCGGGGTCGCCCGTGAAGAGGTAGATCGCCGAGATGCCGATGACGGCCGTGCCGACCATCGCCATGCCCAGGACGGCGCCCGCCCGGAACGCCACGTTGAAGGCCGGGTTGAGCGCGGCCTTCGCGGCGACGGCGGAGCGCAGGTTCGCCTTGACCGCGATGCTCATCCCCAGATAGCCGGCGAGCGCCGAACAGGTCGCGCCCGCGACGAACGCCAGCGCCGTCCACACCCCTTCGAGCGGCTTGCCCGCTACGCCGGTGACGTGGCCGATCTCGACCGACTTGATCATGTCGATGCTGAAGAGCAGGGCGATGAAGACGGCGAGAACGGCGACGAGCTTGGCCAGCGTGCCGTAGAGCTTTTTCAGGTAGGCCCGCGCCCCTTCCTGGATGTAGCCGGCGATCTGGCGCTCCCGCTCGCCGCCGGGGTCCTGCCGGTTCACCCAGTGGTAGAGATAGAGGGCGTAGCCCAGTGACACCGCGCCCAAAGCCATCGCCAGAAAGAGCCAGCATTCGACTTTCATCGTCTCTCCTCTCGGGAAGGAGCGCGAGCCTCCATCGTCTGCCCGCAATCGCTCATTGCGCGGCCGGGATGCCCGCGCCGGGGTCCCCATTTCGATGTTCGCCGCCGAGTATACGCTTCCGCGACCGAAAACGCAAACTCGCTTTTTCCTTGTGTCAGCCGGCGTCGGCGTTCTATACTGCCGCGTTCCACCATGAACGCGCTCGTCGGACTCAGCGGAGGCGTCGACTCCTCGGTCGCCGCGCTCCTCCTCAAGCAGCGTGGCTTCGACGTCGTCGGCGCCACGATGACGCTCTGGCGCGCCGGCAAGTACGCCGGCGGCGACCGCGACGCCTGCTTCGGCGCGGGCGAGGCGGAGGACGTCGCCGCCGCCGAGGCCTTCTGCCGCCGCTTCGCCATTCCCTATCGCGCCTTCGACTGCTCCGCCGAGTACGAGGCCGAGATCGTCGCCCACTTCCGCGCCGAATATCTCGCCGGCCGCACGCCCAATCCCTGCGTGCGCTGCAATGCGACGATGAAGTTCGGCCTCCTCCCGCGCCTCGCCGAGCAGGCCGGCATCGCCTTCGACCGCTTCGCCACCGGCCACTACGCGCGCAACGACTTCGCCAACGGCCGCCACCGCCTCCTGCGCGCGGTCGACGAAGCCAAGGACCAGTCCTACTTCCTCTACCGCCTCTCCCAGGAGCAGATCGCCCGCCACCTCTTCCCCGTCGGCGACATGACGAAGGCCGAAGTCCGCGCCTTCGCCCGCGAGTACGGCCTCGCCGCCGCCGACAAGCCCGACAGCCAGGACTTCTACAGCGGCGACACGTCCGAGCTGATCGGCGCGCCCGACCGTCCCGGGGACATCGTGGACGAGTCCGGACGCGTCCTCGGCCGGCACACCGGTTTCTGGAAGTACACGATCGGCCAGCGCAAGGGCATCGGCATCGCCGCCCCGGAACCCCTCTATGTCGTCGCCCTCGACGCCTGCCGCAACCAGGTCGTCGTCGGTCCCGTGGGCCGCGCCGTGCGCCGCGCCCTCGTCGCCGAATCCTGCAACTGGGTCTCCATCGCGCCGCCCGAGGCCGAGATCCCCGTCGCGATCAAGGTGCGCTCCGCCGGAGCCCCCGTCCCCGGGGCTTTTGTGCGCCCGCTCGGAGACGGCCGCTTCGCGGCGCGGTTCGAAGCGGGCATCCATGGCGTCGCGCCCGGGCAGTCGGCGGTGTTCTACGACGGCGACGTCCTGCTGGGCGGCGGCATCATCGGGAGCGCCGAATGAACGCGCTCGCCGACCTTCTCGAACGGGCCTCGGCCCGCCGCCACGCCCTCGCCCGCGACGAGATCGCCGCGCTGCTCGCTTTGACCGATCCCGCCGACCTCGCCGCGTTGCGCGCCGCCGCCTACGCCGTCAAGGTCCGCCACTCCGGCCGCCTCGTCAGCCTGCGCGGCATCGTCGAGATGGGCAACGTGTGCGCGAAGGACTGCCTCTACTGCGGCATCCGCAAGGGCAACGCCTGCGTCGCGCGCTTCGAGCTCGACGAAGCGGCCGTCCTGCGGGGCGTTCGCCGTTGCATCGACCTGCGCTACGGGTCGATCGTCCTGCAGTCCGGCGAGATCGAGTCCGAGAAGCACACCGCCTTCATCGAGCGCATCCTCCGCCAGATCGCCGAGATCGGCGGCGGCGAGGTCGGCGTCACGCTCTCGCTGGGCGAGCAGTCGGAGGAGACCTACGCGCGCTGGCGCACGGCCGGCGCGCACCGCTACCTGCTGCGCATCGAGACGTCGAATCCCGACCTCTACGCCGCGCTCCATCCGGCGGGCCACAGCTTCGACCGCCGCGTCGACTGCCTGCGCCTGCTCCGAAAATGCGGCTATCAGGTGGGCAGCGGCGTGATGAGCGGACTGCCGGGCCAGACCCTCGACGACCTCGCCGGGGACGTCCTGTTCTTTCGCGATCTGGATATCGACATGATCGGCATGGGACCGTACATTCCGCACCACGACACGCCGCTGGGGCGCGACATCCCGTTCACGCCGGAATACGCCGCGGAGCATCTCCGCCTCGGTCTCAACATGATCGCCGCGACGCGCCTCTTTCTCCACGACGTCAACATCGCCTCGACCACGGCGCTGCAGGCGCTCGCGGACGACGGTCGCGAGCAGGGCGTGCTCGCCGGCGCGAACGTGATCATGCCGAACGTCACGGACGTCGAATTCCGCCGCAGCTACCAGCTCTACGAAAACAAACCCTGCCTCGACGAAAACGCCGAGCAGTGCCGCTTCTGCCTCGAACGCCGCCTCGCCGCCATCGGCGAGACGATCAACTGGGGGGCGCGCGGCGACTCCCCGCACTACGCCGCCCGCCGCGAACGGTCGTAGCCGGTCTCGGCTACTGGGCGCGCGATTCGAGCGCCATCCAGCGTTCCAGCAGGGCGTCGAGTTCCGCTTGGGCGGAGGGGAGGCGTTCCGCGGCCGCCGTGGCGGCGGCGGCGTCCCGGACGAAGGCGGTGCCGTCGGCGAGCAGGGCGTGGATGTCCGCGACCTCCTGCTCGAGGACCTCGATCTTCGCGGGGAGCGCCGCCAGCTCGCGCTTTTCGCCGTAGCCGAGGCGGTCGTCGCGTTTGCGCGTCGGCCGCGCGGCGGGTGCGGCCTCGCGCGACGCCTCGGCGGCGGGCGTGGCGGAGTCCGCACGCTGCCGCAGCCAGTCGGCGTAGCCGCCGGCGCAGAAGCGGACCTGGCCGTCCCCTTCGAGGACGAAGGAGGAAGTGACGACGTGGTCGAGAAACTCGCGGTCGTGGCTGACCAGGACGAGGGTGCCGGAGTAGTCGAGGAGCTGCTCCTCGAGGAGTTCGAGCGTCTCGATGTCGAGATCGTTCGTGGGCTCGTCCATGACGAGGAGGTTCCCGGGGTTGAGAAAGAGCTTCGCCAGAAGCAGCCGGGCGCGTTCGCCGCCGGAGAGCGCCTTGACCGGGGTGCGGGCGCGGTCGGGGGTGAAGAGGAAGTCCTGGAGGTAGCCGTAGACGTGCTTGCGGACGCCGTTGACGACGATTTCGTCCTTGCCTTCCGCGAGGTTTTCGACGACGGTCTCCTCCGGGTGGAGGCGGGCGCGGAGCTGGTCGAACATGGCGAGCTCGACGCGGGCGCCGATCTCGACGGTGCCGACTTGGGGCGCGAGGTCGCCGGCGAGGAGACGCAGCAGCGTCGTCTTGCCGGAGCCGTTGGGGCCGATGACGCCGATGCGTTCGCCGCGCAGAATCGTGGCCGAGAAGTTGCGAAGGATGGGGCGCTCCGCTCCGGGGTGGGCGAAGGAGACGTTGTCGATCTTGACGACCTTCACGCCCGAGGCTTCGGCGCCGCCAAGCTGGAGTCGGCTCGTGCCGGACTGCGCGCGGCGGCCCCGGAACGCCTCGCGCAATTTCATCAGGGCGGCGACGCGGCCTTCGTTGCGGGTGGTTCGCGCCTTCACGCCGCGGCGGATCCACGCCTCCTCCACGGCGAGTTTCTTCTCCTTGCGCTCCCAGAGCGCGGCTTCCTCTTCGAGGAGCTGCGCCTTGCGTTCGAGGAACGTGGCGTAGCCGCAGTCCCAGCCGGCGAGGCGGCCGCGGTCGAGATCGAGCACGCGGCGGGCGGTGCGCTTGAGGAAGGCCCGGTCGTGCGTGACGAAGAGGCAGGCGCAGTTGGCGCGGGCGAGGAAGGTTTCGAGCCATTCGATCGAACCGATGTCGAGATGGTTCGTCGGCTCGTCGAGGAGGAGGAGGTCCGGTTCCGCGGCGAGGGCGGCGGCGAGGAGCGTGCGGCGGCGGAGACCCCCGGAGAGGCTGTTGAACGGCGTCTCGGGCGCGACGCCGAGTTGGGACATGAAACGCGCGGCGGCGGGGGCGGCGAGGTCGTGTTCGCCGGGCGCGCGGTGCGCGACGACGTCGGCTGCGGTTCCGGGCATGTCGTCCGGCACGTCCTGGGACAGGTATTCGATCCTCAGACCCGGCTGGCGGACGATCTCGCCGGCGTCGGGCGCGACGAGGCCGGCGAGGATTTTGAGGAGCGTGGACTTGCCTTCGCCGTTGCGGCCGGTGACGCAGGCGCGTTCGCCGGGTTCGACGGAGAGGTTGACGGCGTCGAGGACGACGGGGCCGCCGAAGCGGACGGAGACATCGCGGAGTGTGATGAGAGCCATAGCGCGCAGAGCCTACCAAATTTCGCCGGGGCTTGGCTACCGCAATGCAAGGCGTCCTGGTATTCGGTTGGTTTCCGGGGTAGCGGAGCGCGTTGCATTTGCCTGTGCGTGTTGCTGATCTGAAAC
>CAYVJM010000169.1:0-5584 GCA_964451695.1 uncultured Lentisphaerales bacterium
GCGGCGAAGTCGGCGCGCTTTCGCTTGCCGGTGCCGTGCTCGCCGGAGTAGACGCCGCCGAGCGCGGCGGACTTCGCCACGATCGATTCGTAGACGCGCGTGGCGTCTTCGAGCTGGCCGCGCTCCGGCATCATCGAGAAGTGCAGATGGCAGTCGCCGAGGTGGCCGAAAGCGAGGTAGTCGATGCCGTGCTCGGCGAGCAACGCATGGGCGAAGGCGAGGAACTCGGCGAAGCGCGCCTTGGGCACGACGGTGTCCGTCATCAGCGTGAACGCCCCGCGGCGGTTGACGACTTCGAGGGAGTTGGCGGGCATCGAGTGGCGCGCCTCGAGGAAGAGCGTCCGGTCGCGGTCGTTGTCCAGCAGAAGGATCGCATCGGGGTCGACGCCCAGATCGCAGAGCCGTTCGAACCACGCTTCCGTCGTGGCGTCCGCCTCGGCCGCCGCGACGGGGACTTGCAGATACACCGCCACGGGGTTCTCCCCGGTGAAAAAGCGGCTCTCATGGTCCATGTACCGGCGACAGTTGACGCCGAAGTACTCGCAGGCGGCAAGACCGCCGAGATCGCCACCGAGCGCCGATTCGAGCGCCAGCCGGAACGCCACCGCCGCATCCTCGGAGGGCATCGAGAAGAAGAAGTCGAGCAGGGCCTCAGGCCTCGGCGCGAGACGCAGCGTCGCCCCGACGACGACCCCGTAGAGCCCTTCGGAGCCGACGATGAAGTCCACGAAGTCCATCGCGCCGTCCTCCGCGGAAAAGGGGCCGGCGGCGTTCTTGACCGCCGGGCGCGGGAAGCGCGGGACGGGAATCTCGCGCACCGCGCCGCCCGACTCCAGGAGGAACACGCCGTTTTGCGAAACGCACGCGCCGCGACGGGCGGCGACCCGGGCGCCGCAGGGCAGGACGACCTCGACGCGCTCCACCCAGTCGCGCGTGGCGCCGGCGGGGCCGGGTGTGAAGCCGGAGGCATTGCAGGCGATCGTGCCGCCGACGGTGGCCTCGGCGCGGCTTGTGGGATCGACCGGGTAGGCGAGGCGGCCGTTGGTCGCCGCGAGCACCGCCTTGCGCAGGTCTTCGAGGAACATGCCCACGGGCGCCTCGACGGTCCGGGCGGCCATGTCCACGGCGAACGCGGGCTCTTGGAGCGCGGCCAGCGAGACGAGGATTCCGCCCTCGGGCGTCGCGCTCCCCGTCAGGCTGGAACGGCCGGAGGAGACGGTCGCGGGCATCCCGCAGCGGAAGCAGGTGCGCAGGACGATGGCGACCTCGCGGCGCGTGCGCGGGCGGCAGACGCCGACGGCCTCGCCGGGCAGATGCGACTCGTCGGAGACGAAGCCGCGGACAATGTCGGGATCCGTGACGAGGTCGAGACCGAAGGTCTCCGCGAGGAACCGCGCGAGGGCGGGGGCGTCGGGGACGGCCGCCGCGGCGGCGAAGCGGGCGATCGCATCGTTCTCCGATTGAGAGAGAAGGTCGCAGGCGCGCAGGACGTTCGACGGAGAGGCGTTATTCATGGTGCTGGAGACGGGACGGCGGCCTTCCCCTCGTAGGAAATGGCGTTACGCTGGGTGACGATGACGACGTTGGGGATATGGCGCGAGACGAGATACGTGCGCAGTTCGGCGAGTTCGGCGCGCCGGACGTCGCCGTGCGCCTCCAAGACGATGGCGCGCCCCTTGTCGGCGCCTTCTTCGCGCACGAGCCGCTTCGCGAGCGTTTCGCGGTCCACGGGGTTCCCATAGAGCCGCAGCGTGCCGTCCGCGTGGACTTCAACCAGAACGCCCCGGCGCCCGGATTCCTTCCGGTCCCGGGTGGTGGTCGTGGTCATGCAGCCCGAAACCAGGACGAGGCCGAGGATCGACGCGACAAGCAGGGAGATCTGTTTCATGGCTGGAATTAAACCACACTCCCGCCGCGACTGCAAGCGCTGGGGGGGGGGGTATTCGCCGTGGGGCGCTACTCGGTCGCGGCATCGGCCATGCTGTATGCATCGCTGTACGCCGCGGAGACGTCGGCACCCAGTCAGTTTCCGGGGTCACGCGAGTCGTTGCGCATGACTCGGGTGTCCGGGACTAGCAACTGGTAAAAGGAAGACGGTCGGCCCGCGGAAGCGGACCGGCCGTCGGAGGGGGCGTGGAGCCTGGAAACACTACTCGGCGACGACCCAGACCTTGACGGTCTCGACGACGTCGGGGTGGACCTTGACGGGGACGTCGAAGGTGCCGAGGGTCTTGATGGGCGCTTCGAGCTGGAGCATCGACTCCTCGAGAGAGGCGAAGCCCTGCTCCTTGAGCGCGGCGAGGATCTGCGCGGCGTTGACGGAGCCGTAGAGGCTCTCGGCCTCGCTGGTCTTGGCACGGATCGTGACGGAGGCGTCCTTGATCTTGGCGCCGAGCTTCTTGGCCTCGGCGAGGGTTTCGCGGCGGATCTTCTCGCGTTCGGCCTGGATCTTGGCGAGGCGGCGGCGGGCGGCCTCGGTGACGGGTTCGGCGATGCCCTGGGGGATCAGGTAGTTGCGGGCGTAGCCCGGCGAGACCTTGACGATGTCGCCTTCCTGGCCGAGGTTGGCGACGTCCTTGAGGAGAAAGAGTTCAGTTGACATGCTGGGGTTGCCTTTCGGTTGGCTACATCATGATGCCCATGGTCCGGGCGCGGCGGACGCCGCGCTTGACCTTGCGCTGCTGGGCGGCGTTGAGGCCGCTGAGGCGCTGGGGGAGGATCTTTCCGTGTTCGCTGACGTAGCGGCGGAGGAAATCGACGTCGGTGATGTCGACGACGGTGACGTCGCCGTCGGGAGTCTTCTTGCGGAGCGGCGTTTCGTTTCTGCGGTGTGTTTTCTGGTTGCGCATGGCCATGGTGGTTTTCCTGTTTGAATGGCTGACGTTGGGGGTATGGATGGGCGGGAGGCGGATCAGAACGGCGGCGATTCGTCGTCGTCCGGAGTCACCGCGGCGGCGGCGTGCTCCTCGGCGTGGGCGGGCCTGGCGGGCTGGGATTCGGCCGGTCCGGCGCCGGGGCGGCCGCCGACGAGTTCGACGCGGTTGGCGACGATGCGCAGCTTGCTGCGCATTTCGTTTTCCGGCGTCTTCCATTCGTCGTACTGCAGGCGGCCCTCGACGAGGACGGGGCTGCCCTTGGCGAGGTGCTGGTTGCAGAACTCGGCATGCTGGTTCCAGGCGACGATGTCCACGTAGACGGGGCGGTCGATGCGCTCGCCCTCCTTGTTGCGGAAGGACTCGCTGATGGCGAGACGGAGCGCGCAGACGGCGGATCCCGAGGGATTGCGCTTGAGTTCGGGATCTTTGGTGAGGTTGCCCATCACGATGACCCGGTTGAAGCTTGCCATGTCTCTGCTCCTTTCCTTTGCGGGGTTTGCGGCGGCGGTTCCAGCGCGGACGTCTAGGCGACGGGTTCGTCCGCGGCCTGCGGGGCGGTCTGGGCGGCGGCCTTGGCGGCGGCGGCTTCGGCGGTGGCCTTGAAGCGGGCGCGGCGGGCGTCGTCGGCGGCCTTGGCGGCTTCGATGCGCGCGTTGCGGCCGACGATCTGGAGGCGAAGGCAGTCATCGTTGTGCTTGAAGCGCTGACGGATCTTGCCGACCTGGTCGCCCTCGATGGCGAAGCGAACCTTGACGTAGGTGCCGTGTTCGGCCTTCTTCATGGGCCGGGCGAAAGTCTTGCGGCCCAGCTTGTCGATCTGCTCGATCGTGCCGCCGAGCTTGACGATTTCGGCGGTGCTGTCCGCGATGACATTGTCGAGCGCCTCTTCCTTGACGCTTCCTGCGAAGATGAAAAGGGCCTCATAGTTAGTGGGCATGTGGATGTTCCTCGTGATGGGACGGTTGCGGGGTTGCTGGGGTTGATGGGGGCGCGGAGGCTTCGGCGACCTCCGTCTCGGGCGCCGGAGGGGGCGCGTTGAACTGGTTCATCGCCGCGGTTTCGCCGCGTTCGACGACGCAGAGCGCGGCCTGCGCGGCGGTTTCGACGCCATCGGCGACGGCCTCGGCCTGCGCGGCGAGGATGCGGCCGAGCACGTGCCCGACGAGGCCTTCGCCGCCGGCGCGGGGCTTGCCGACGCCGATTCGCACGCGGGTGAAACGCTGGGTGCCGAGATGCGCGATGATCGATTTGAGACCGTTGTGGCCGCCAGCGCCGCCCTCGGCGCGGACGCGGACGCGCCCGGGCTCGAGATGCACATCGTCGGAGACGACGACGACATCGGCGGGCTCCATGCGGTAGTAGCGCATGAGGGCGCCGACGGCTTCGCCGCTGGCGTTCATGTAGGTCATCGGCCGGACGAGCAGGAGGGGGTTGCCGGCGTGGGCGACTTTGGCGACATCGGCCTTGAACTGCGGTTCGACGTGCCATTGGCCGCCGAGCGATTCGCACAGCGAAGCGACGGCGCGGAAGCCCACGTTGTGGGGGGTTTCCGCGTATTCGCGTCCTGGATTGCCGAGTCCTGCGATCATCTTCACGTCTGCTGGCCTGCGGGTTCGTTGCCGAACGGGGGTGGCGGAACCGGGCTACTTGGCCTTGGCCTTGTCCTTGGCGGGCGCGGCGGCGGCCGGCGCAGCGGCGGCGCCCTCCTCCTCGGCCTTGCCCTTCTTCACGCTCAGCTCGGGCTGGGCGGCGGCCGCGTCGGCGGCAGTGGCGTCGGGGGCCGCGACGACCTCCTCCTTGACCTCGGCGACCGTCGCGATGACGGTCTCGGGGCGCGTGTGGAGGGCGAACTTGTCCCCGAGCTGCAGATCGGCCACGGTGATGTCGTCGCCGACCTTGAGGGCCGAGACGTCGACCGTGAAGCTCTCGACGATGTCCGCCGGGAGGCAGGCGACTTCGACATGGCGCAGGTGCTGTTCGAGGACGCCGTTCTGGGTGCGGACGCCTTCGGGATCGCCGAGGAGGACGATCTGGATCTGGACGCGCATCTTGCGGCGGGTGTCGACCTGGCTGAAGTCGGCGTGCGTGATCCGCCCGGTGATGCCGTTGCGCTGGATTTCGCGCAGCAGCGCCATGCAAGACTTGCCGTCCGCGTCGAGGGTGACGAGGAGCTGGGCGCTCACGTGCTGGCTCACCGTGCGCTCGAAGTCGTGCGCGTTGAGCTGGAGCAGGGCGGTCTCGCCGCCGAGCTTGGACAGCACGGCCGGGATGGAGCCGGCGCGGCGCAGGCGGCGCGCGGCGGTGGAGCCGCTCGTGGAGCGGGGTTCCGCGTGGACTTTGATTTCTTGTGACATGGTTCGGGTTTTCTCCTGCCCCTGGGGGGCGCTGTTGTACAGGTTAGATTTTGAAGAGCGAGCTGACCGACTGGTTGTTGTGGATGCGCCGGATCGCCTCGCCGAAGAGCTCCGCGACGGAGAGCACGGTGATCGGAAGCGAGTCGTCGTACTTCTGCTGCGGCACGGTGTCCGTGACGATCAGCTCCGAGATGTCGGACTGGCGCAGGCGGTCGAGCCCCTGCGCGTTGAGCATGGCGTGCGTGACGGCCGCGTAGACGTTGCGCGCACCGCATTTCTTGACCTGGCGGGCCGCGGCCGACAGCGTTCCGCACGTGCTCGTCAGGTCGTCGATCATGATCACGTTGCAGCCCT
>CAYVJM010000170.1:0-5551 GCA_964451695.1 uncultured Lentisphaerales bacterium
CGTTGAGCGCCTTGGCCTTCGTGGCGTTGACCATCTGGCGGAAGAAGCGGCGGCACTGCTCGGCGAAGCGGCGCTCCTCGCGCGCCTCCTGGCCAAAGGCCTTGACGACGGCGACGCCGTCGAGGGACTCCTTCATCACGGAGGTCAGCAGCGCGAGCTGGCGCTGGCCTTCGCGGCTGATGCGGCGCAGGCGACGGCCGATCAGCGCGATGGGGACGACGACAGTCGGAAAGAGCACGATGGAGAAGAGGGCGAGGCGCCATTCGGTGACGAGGATGTAGCCCAGCACCATGACGAGCATGACGGGCTGGCGGACGAGGTCGGTGACGACGGTGGTGACCGTGTGCTGGAGGAGCTGCGTGTCCGCGACGGCGCGCGAGATCATGTCGCCGGAGCTGGAGGCGTTGTAGAAGCCCAGGGAGAGGCGCTGGAGGTGT
Organism: uncultured Lentisphaerales bacterium; assembly: GCA_964451695.1. Taxonomy (GTDB): domain Bacteria; phylum Verrucomicrobiota; class Kiritimatiellia; order RFP12; family UBA3636; genus JAAZAI01. The sequence goes on from CAYVJM010000170.1 coordinate 438, forward strand.
GCGAAGAGCTTGACGCGCAGATCCATCACGACGCGCTGCCCGACCCATTGCAGGTAGTAGAGGCTCGCGAAGACAGCCAGCGAATTGAGGACGATGACGACCATCAGCGCGCCGCACATCGCCAGCAGGGCGCCGATGCCCATGCGCTCGAGGCGCTCCAGATCCTCCTGCGGCAGAAAGCGCTTGGCCAGGGAGCCGGAGACGCCGTCGAGGGCGGCGGGCGCGGGGACGGCCGGAGCTTCAGGAGCGGCGGGAGCTTCGAGGGCGGCGGGAGCTTCGAGGGCGGGGAGCCCGAAGTCCTGATTGCTCATGACGAAGCCCAGGATTTGCTGGCCCGAGAGGAACATCGCCACGATCGAGCCGCCGCCAATCAGCGAGCAGGCGGCGCCGACGAGGAGGCGCCAGGCGTAGGGGCGGGCGAAGCCGATCAGCCTGACGAAGGTCCGAAGATCGTCCTTGCGCAGCGGGCTCTTGCCGGGTTGTTCAGCCATCCTCGCCTCCTTCCGGGGCTTTGCCCCTAGGCGTTGCGCATGCGGTCGCGCCGCATCTGCCGCGTTTCTCGCGGGGGCTCGACCGTCAGGGTCCCGCCCGAGGCGCCGCCGTTCTTGCGCTTGAGGTGCTTCGCGCGGACGACGCCGACGATGGCGAACACCTGCGACACGGTCCAATAGAGACCGAGGGCCGCCGGGAACTGGTAGAACATGACGAGCATCATGACGGGCATCATGACCATCATCATCTTCTGCTGCGAGGGGTCGCCGGCCGTGGGCGTGATGTAGGACTGCAAGGCCATCGTGCCGGCCATCGCGATCGGGAGGATGTTGACGCCGAAGCCGAAGACGTTCCTGAAGAGGTTCTCGGGCTCGGAGAGGTCGGCCACCCAGAGGAACGGCGCGTAGCGCAGCTCGACGGAGGAGCGCAGGACGGTGAAGAGGGCGACGAAGACGGGAAGCTGGATGAGCATCGGCAGACAGCTCGAAAGCGGATTGACCTTGTTCTCGCCGTAGATGCGCATCGTCTCGGCCTGGAGCTTCTTGGGGTCGTCCTTGAACTTGGCCTGGACCTCCTTGATCAGCGGCTGGATCTCCTGCATCTTGCGCATGCTCTCGGCGTTGCGCTTGTTGACCGGGTAGAGCACGAGGCGCACGAGCGCGGTGAGCAGGATGATCGCCACGCCGTAGTTCGGGACGATGCCGTAGAGGAAGTTGAGCAGGTCGAGGAGGAGCCGGCAGAAGAAGCCCCAGGTGCCGAAACGCATGATCTGGACGTAGTCGGGGCCGATCTTGCGCAGTTCGGAGAGCTTGCGCGGGCCGACGAAGAGCGAGTAGCCTCGCTGGAGGCCGGCGCCGGGCGCGATGGACGCCTCCGCTTGCAGGAGCGAGGCGGAGGCGGAGGCGATCTCGAGGCGTCCGGCCGGCGCGTCCAGGCGCCGGGACGCCTCGACGGAAAGTCCGGCGGCGGGGGCGGCGGGCGTGAGGATCTGGAGGAAGAAGCGCTCGCGCACGGCCGCCCAGTGGATTTCACCGGGCTTGGCGGCGGAGGTGGTGGCGGGAGCCGCCGGCGAGAGGGTCGCGGCGCGGCAGCCGCCGCCGGCGGCGCCGAAGAGCGCGGCGAAGCCGTGGTCCTTCGTGGCCGAGTTGATCTCGGCGATGTCGGTCTTGCCGTTCTCGGAGACCTTCGCATCGATCGCCAGATCGGTGTCGGAACCGCCGGCGCCGAGGCGGTTCACGGGCCCCAGGCGGATGGCGTAGGCCGGGAGCGAGACGGCGGCGGCGGCGCGGTTCGTGAACGTATCGGAGACGGCGAGGCGATAGCCGTTCTCAAAGGCCAACTCGCGGCGCAGTGCGAGGCCGTCCGGCGTCTCGGCGGTCAGCACGGCCGAACGGCCGTCCACCGCGACGACGACGTCGAAGTCCGCATCGGTGCCGAAGCCGGGGATCTTCTCAAGCGAAAGGGTAGGCGCGGCGGCGAAGTCCAGCTCGACGACGCCATCGGCGGGATCGCGCGTGCGGTCGTACGCGAGAAGCTTCGCGGCCTTGACGGCGCCGCCCTTCGACGTGAGGGTGACGACGACGACATCGTTGCTCAGCGTGAACGTGCGCTCGGGAATGGCGGAGACGGCGGACGCAACGGGGACGGGCGCAGAAGCGGGCGTCTGGACGAAGGCCGGGGCGTTCGTCGAGGCGGCGAGCGGCGCGACGGGAGCCGGAGCGGGTGTCTGCGCGGCGACGAGGGCCGCCTGCTGGCGGGCGTACTCCATGCGGCGCTTCTGGTCGCGGTTGGACAAATAGACGCTGCCCGCGAGGGCGATGGCGAGGAGGACGACGATGATCTTCTCTTGCTTGTTCATGCTTGCTTTCCAAAGAAACCGGGCCAGACCGGGGGCACGGGGTCGAGCCCGGAGGGACCAAAGGGGCGGCAGCGCAGCAGGCGCCGCATCGTGAGCCAGCCGCCGCGCAGGAAGCCGAAGCGCGCGAACGCCTCGATTCCGTAGTTCGAGCAGCTCGGCTCGAACCGGCAGACCGCCCCGAGGTGGGGCGAGAGGACGATCTTGTACGCGCGAATCAGCAGAATCGCCAGGGTTTTCATCGAGTCCCCTTCGCAATGCCCTGCCGGACGCAGAGGCGCATCATCTCGTCCTGGACCTGGGGCCGCTTCGCCTCGAGGATCCGGCGGCGGGCCAAGACGACGAGATCCCAAGGTTCGTCGGAGAGCTCGTGCTGGAGGAGGCGGAAGGATTCTCGGATCAGGCGCTTGGCGCGGTTGCGGTCGACGGCGTCGTGAAACGTGCGCTTCGTCGCGACCACGCCGAGCCTGCGCCGGGAGTCGGGTGCGCGCGAAACCCAGGCGACGACGAACCGCCCGGGCGCCTCGTGCGCTTCGGCGAACACGCGCTGAAATTGCGCATGTTCGCGAAGGCGCCGTTCAGAGGGGAATGCGAAGCGGCGGCGCGTGGGACGGCCCGCCTCGTCTCCGCGACTCACCCCCGGAACCGGCGCCTCGGCGGCCATCAGGCCTGGACGAGGTTGACGCGGCCCTTCTGGCGCCGCCGGCGCAGGACCTTGCGGCCGCCCGCGGTCGCCATGCGGGCGCGGAAGCCGACCTTGCGGACGCGCTTGATCTTGGAGGGCTGGTAGAGTTGCTTCATGGTATGGATCCTGGAATGGGATGCGGGGTTCTTGTCGTCGTGGAAAGAACGAAGGAAATCGACAGTGGCACTCCCACGGGGAGTCGAACCCCGCTTTTAAGGATGAAAACCTCATGTCCTAACCGATAGACGATGGGAGTATGGCAAATCGGCTGAAAACGGGGCACAAGTTACCATATCCCCGGAAATCCCGCAACCGTCTTTTTTTCCGTCGTTGACTCCCGCCCGGCTGCTATGCTATTGTCTCCATTTCCGCCTGAACACCAGGCGGCTGGCAGACGGCAGCGAACCCACCGAGGATGCCGGGCCATGACAGGAGGTGACTGAAGCGTGATCCAGATCCGAGTTAAAAAAGGCGAAGCGATCGAGAAGGCCATCAAGCGGCTGAAGAAGTCCATGGACAAAGAGGGCATCATCAAGCAGCTCCGCGCCGAACGCTACTTCGAGAAGCCCAGCGAGAAGAAGCGCAAGAAGTCGGCACGCGCCCGTTCACGCGCCCGCAGCCTCGCGCGCCGCGCCGCCCTTGCCGAAGCGCTTCCGCGCATCTGATCCGTTCCGCACGGTCAGGCCGCCTGCGTCCGCCCGCCCCCCGGCTTTCCGCCGGGTCGCGGGCCCTCAACGCGGCCTTTTCTTTTCCGGGGTGACATGCGAATCGCCATTTCGACCAACTGGAATTCGTTCCGGCACGAGACCGCGGACGCCCTGCTCGAGGAGATCGTCTCCCTAGGCTTCGACACCGTGGAACTGGGGTATGCGCTGACGCATCGCCAGGCCGACGGCATCGCCGCCTGGCGCGACGCCGGGCGCATCCGCGTCTCCAGCGTCCACGCCTTCTGCCCCTCCCCCGTCCCCAATGCAACGGGCCCCGAGCTGTTCTCCATCTGCGACCCGAGGGACTTCCGCAAGGCGCGCCGGGGCATCGCCGCCGTCAAGGCCTCCGCCGACTTCGCGGCTTCCGTCGGCGCCCGGGTCGTGGTCCTCCACGCCGGCCGCGTGCCGATGCGCCGCGCCGTGCGCCGTCTGGCCGGCTTTGCCGACCAGGGACTGCTCGGCGCGCCGAAATACTCGCGCCAGATCGAGCGCGCGCTCGACAAGCGCGAACGCGCCGCGAAGCGCCACCTCGACACGCTCTGCGATTCGCTCGCCGAGATCCTGCCGCATTTCGAGCGTCTGGGGCTCGTCCTCGGCCTCGAGAACCTCCCCACCTGCGACGCCATGCCCAACGAGCCGGAGATGCAGCTCCTCCTCGACAGCTTCCCGACGCCGGCGCTGGGCTACTGGCACGACACCGGGCACGCGCAGGTGCGCCAGCACTACGGCCTGATCCACCACGCCGGCATCGTCGCGCGCTTCGCCGACCGCATCGCCGGGTTCCATCTCCACGACGTCGCGTTCCCCGACTCCGACCACCGCATGCCCCCCGCCGGCGGCACGGTCGACTTCTCGCTTTTCGCCCGCTTCCTCGACTCGGAGATCCCTTTTGTGCTTGAACCCGCACGCGGTTCTGATGCATCATTTGTTGGCACGGCCGTCGATTATCTCTCCGGCCTTTGGAAAACCACCCCCCAGGCATCGGCCGGACACGGCGGCGCCAGAATCCCACACGAGGACGACCCTACGACATGACCAGGAAGAAAGCGCTGATCACCGGCATCACCGGGCAGGACGGAGCCTACCTCTCCAAGCTGCTTCTCGACAAAGGCTACGAGGTCTACGGCCTGCTTGCGCGGCGCAGTTCGCCGACCATCTGGCGGCTTGAATACCTCGGCGTGCTCGACAAGGTCCGGCTTCTCGAAGGCGACCTCACCGACATCGCCTCGATCACGCGCGCGCTCATCACCTCCGAGCCCGACGAGGTCTACAACCTCGGCGCCCAGAGCTTCGTCGCCACGAGCTGGGAGCAACCCCTGCTGACCGCCGGCGCCACCGGCCTCGGCGCGCTCCACATCCTCGAGGCCCTCCGCCA
>CAYVJM010000171.1:0-5467 GCA_964451695.1 uncultured Lentisphaerales bacterium
TCCTCCACCGAGCCGCGATCTCGACGCTCCTGATCTCGGCCGTCTTCGCCGGATGCAACCGCGAGACGTCGGACGAGGCCATCCGCAACGGCCAGTCCGCCCTCTCCTCCGGGGACTACAAGCAGGCCGTCCGCCACCTCTCCCGCGCGGCCAAGCTGAACCCCACGAAAGACATCGTCTTCTACAACCTCGGCATGGCGCAGCTCCTTTCGGCGGACTACAAGGCCGCCGAGAAGTCCTTCGACACGGCGGACCAGCTCAACGTCGACGGCAACTCCGAGGCCCTCGAGGGCCTCGCCCAGGCACGCCGCGAAGCCGGCGACTACGAGGGCGCCATCAGCGCCTTCTCCCGCGCTTTCGTCAAGGTCACCCGCAAGGCCCACCTCGTCGCCGGCATGGCCGTGTGCGAAATGGAGCAGGGCCACATGGAGTACGCCAAGCAGCTCCTCGACGAGGCCCTCGTGACCGACGCCAACGACCCCGTCGCCCTCTTCAACCTCGCCGCGCTCATGCAGAAGCCCCACTTCGACGAACCCCGGCGCGCCGCCGAAATGTACGTGCGCTTCCTCATGCGAACCCCCAAAGACCAGCATCTGCCCGAACGCCAGAAGGCCCTCCTCCGCCTCAAGGAGATCCACGCGAGCCGTCCGCCCGAACTCCAACTCCAAATCGACGACAAGATCATGCAGGCCCGGGCCGCCCAGCGCCCGAACGACGCTTTTCTCGCCGCGGCCGATGCGGTTCGACTCGACGAGTCGAACCCGGATTCGTTCTGGGTCTTCCAGCAGGCCCTGCTCAAGGCGGGCAAGAACCGCGAGGCGGCGATGGCGCTTGAGCGCTTCCGCACGACGTTCCCCGACGATCCGCGCGGCCGGACCCGCTAGGAGGCGCGCGCCATGTCCATCCTCGCCCTGCTTGAGAACCTCAACGCCGCCGCCTGCATCGACATCGCGGCCGCCGTGCTGGTCATCGTCTTCTGCATCGCGGGCTCCGTCCGCGGCATGGCGGGGGAATGCGCCCGCCTCCTGGCCCTCGGCACCGGCGTCCTCACCGTCCGCCTCATCTACCCGCTGCTCAAGATCCACGTCTTCGACGGCGATGAAATTCCCTGGAAGATTCTTGCCATGGCCGGCGCGATCGTCGCGGCCGCCGTCGCCGGCGTCCTCGTCCACTGGCTCTCCAAGAAGTTCATCCGCATCCTCGTCGGGCAGCCCGCCGACGCGATCATCGGCGCGGCCATGGCGATCGCGACGACCGTGCTGGCGATCGTCGTCGCCCTGTTCTTCCTCTACGCCGTCCCGAACTCCAGCCTCCATGAAACCGTCTTCGAACGCTCCGTGACCGGCCGCTGCACGCGCCCCCTCATCGAGCACTACCGCGAGCGCATGGCCGCGCGCGATGCCCTGGAAATCCCCGGCCAATGAGCGTCGCCTGGTACTACTCCGTCGCGGGCGCCACCTCCCCCGCACTCACCTGGGACGAACTCCGGCAGGCCGCCGCAGATGGCAAGTTCGGCCCCGAGGACTTCGTCTGGTCCGCCGACTTCGGCGCCGACTGGCGAAAGGCCGGCGCGATGGAGTCGCTCTTCCCCAAGCCCGAGCCACCGCCTTCTCCGGAGTCCTCGGCCGAGCCTTCCGAACCCGCCCGTCGCCCCGAGGCCCCCGTCGCCATCGAACTCGTCCGAGTCCCCTCCCCCTTCGCCACGCCCGACGACGGCGCCTCCGAGGCGGAGACCTCCGGCCGCCGCGCCGTCCGCTGCCTCGACGCGCTCAAGCGCGGCTGGTACGACACGCACCGGCTGCTCTTCTCCCCGTTCTCCCTGCGCCGCTGGCTCCTCTTCGCCCTCTGCATCATGTTCACCCTGCTCTACCGGCAGAGTCCCCTGGCCTTCCTCACATCCGCCGACAGCCGCGCCCGCGATGCGCAGCGTCTCGAGCGCCTCGGCCTGCGGGAGGTGACGTCCTCGGGCATCTTCAAGCTTCCGGACACCTTCTCCGCGCTGGCCGTCAAAGACGCCCCGCCGCTGTCCAACGCCCAGGCGACGGAACTCGTCGGCAACGCCGCGCGCGAAACCGCTCTCGCCGTGAAGGCCTGGCTGGGCGGCTCCCCCGACCTCGCCGGCCTCATCGCGATCGCCGTCGTGGCGCTGCTGGCCTTCACGCTGGGCGTGTGGTTCAGCGCACGCGGGTTCGTCATATTCTTCACCCGGCTCTACATGCCGGACAACCCGCTCTTCGCCTCGTGGGTCGAAGGCGATGCCGCGGCCCGCACGCTCTTCCGAGGGCTCTTCGGACTCCGGCTCCTCTACGCGGCCGCGCAGATCGCCTTCGCCGCGTTCTGCGTCCAGGCGCTGGCGGCGGCGCCCCTCGACGTCGCCGTGCCGCCCGTCCTGCTCGGGCGCGTCGCCGGGGGCATCCTGCTCTTCTGGATCGGAGACGCGTTGCTGATGGGCTACGTCCAGGACTTCGTCGTCCCGCTCATCGTGCTCGAGAAGCGCGCCTTCCTCCCGGCGCTGGCCGCCGCCCTGCGCATCTCCGGCGCCTGGCTCCTGCGCTACCTCGTCCTCCTTGCCGGCATCTTCGCCGCGCTGATGGCCCTGCTCATGGTCGTCGGCATCCTCTTCGGGCTGACCGCGTACATCGCCATCGCGATGCTCCTGATCTCGCCCTTCCTCGGCTCGCTGCTGCTGCTCCCGCTCCACCTGCTGCGCCGTCTGTGGTCGCTGCACATCGTCTTCATGCTCCGCCCGGAGCTGCGCGACGCATCGCCGGAGGCCAGAATGTTCCGGGTTCTGCGATGAACGCCCGCCCGCCGTCGCCCTGGACGGAGGCCGATGCGCTGATGACGGCCGTCTTCGCTCTGCTCTGCGCCGCCGGCGGCATCGCCGCGGGCCTCGCCGGCCGGAGCCCGTCCACGCCCCAGCCGATCATGTGGGCCCACGTCCTCGCCATGCTCGTGACGCCCGCCTTCGCCGCCGCCCTCGCGTCCCACAGGCTGCTCGACGGACGCGTCGCCGCGCCCGCACCGCGCCCGCCCGCGGATCCGCTCCGCGACGCGATCCGCGGCTTCTGCATCGGCCTCGCCCTGCTTCCCGCGACGCTCGCGCTCGCCTGGCTGACTTGCGCGATCATCGAAGCCCTTGGCGGCCAGCCCCCGCAAACGCAACCCATCATCGAATCGCTACTGCTCCCGCAGACGCGGCGCGGCGCCGCCATCGCCGCCGGTCTTGTCAGCGTCCTCCTGACGCCTGCCGCCGAGGAACTGCTCCACCGCGACGTCCTGCTCGGCGCCCTGCGCGCCCACCGCGGCGACGCCGCGGCCGTGGCGCTCTCCTCCCTCTTCTTCGGCCTGCTCCACCTCCACCTGCCGGTGACGCCCGCCCTCGTCTTCCTCGGCGCCGTGCTGGCCGTCGTGCGCATCCGGACGGGCTCGCTGCTCGCCTGCATCGCCGCGCATGCAACCTTCAACGCCGCGAATCTCGCTCTGGCCCTGCTCGCCTGATCTCGCCTTCCGTTTGACGTTCGCGCTTTGCGGTTACTTGGCGTCGCGGATTGGTCGAACCCGTTCCGGCCTCGCCGAGGCCGGCTACAGGGCGACATGGCGAACCCTAGCGGCGCGCCGAGCCCGCCAGGCGCCCCGAAGCGAGGGCCCACGTCAGGTTGTAGCCGCCGCAGGGCGCATCGAGGTCGACCAGCTCGCCCGCGACGCGCAGGCCTGCAATGCGGCGGCTCTCCAGCGTCTTCGGATCGAGTTCGTCGAGCGCCACGCCGCCGCGCGTGACCATCGCCCGGCTCCAGCCTTCGGTTCGGACGATGTCCACCGGACACGCCGCGCAGCGCTCCGCCAGCGCAAGCGCCGCAGGTCGCCCGAGCCGGGCGGCCGTGACGTCCTCGCCGACGCCGGCGTGCTCGCAAAGCCGTTGCGCCAGCGCCTTCGGCAACGCCTCGGCGAGGAGGTTGCGCACAAGCCGGGCGCCATGCGCCGCGCGCCAGTCGGCGAACGCGTCCATCCAGTCCGCCGCCGTCCAGCCGGCCTTGAACGCGACAAGCAGCGTCGCGCTTCCGGCCTCCTCCAGCCGCTGCGCGACGTCGCCGGAAAGGTCGAGGGCCGTCGGACCGCCGAGGCCACGGTGCGTGAAGAGCAGGGGGCCGCGGACTTCGCGCCCGCGCGGCGCGAGGCGCAGCGCGGCGTTGGGGCACGAGACGCCGGCCAGTTCGCCGATCCAGCTTTCGGAGGCCACGAGCGGCACGAGCGCGGGCGTAGGTTCGACGATCTTGAGCCCGGCCCCGCGCGCAAGCGCCAAGCCGGAGCCGTCCGAACCCAGCGCGGGCCAGGCGCGGCCGCCCGCGGCGAGGACGACCCGTGGCGCCGTCAGGACTTCGCCACCGGCGGTTTCGACGCCGCGGACGGCGGCGCCCGAATCGTCGAGGAGGAGGCGCGCGACGTGGACGCCGCAGCGAATCTCGGCGCCCGCGCGCCGCGCGGCGGCGACGAGCGCGTCGCGAACGTCCGCGGCGAGGCCCGAGGCGGTGAAGACGCAGCCGTCCGCTTCGACGACCGTCGGGACGCCCTGTTCGGCGAGGAAGCGCCGGATGCCCGCGGAATCCCAGAGGCGCAGGGCGTCGGCGATGAATCGGCCTCGGCGGCCGAAGGCGGCGATCACCTCGGCGGGGGCCGCGTCGTGGACGACGTTGCAGCGGCCGCCGCCGGTGGCGAGGAGCTTGACGCCGAGGCGGTCGAGGCGCTCGAGGACGAGCGTCCGCCCCGTCGCGAACGCGGCGGCGGCGAGACCGGCGGGGCCGCCGCCGACGATGATCGCGTCGTAGTCCGTTGCGCGCGGCCTAGTCGATGACATGGATGCGCTCCCATTTGCCGCGTTGCCAACGCCGGGCGAAGCCGATGGCGGCGGTGGCGATGTAGGCGCCCATCCAGAGCCAGGCGGCGAGGATGCCGGCGTTGAAGTGGAAGATGACGACTTCGCCGGGGAGCCAGAGCAACCAGGACAGCAGCGAGATGTAGATCATCACGAACTTCGTGTCGCCCACGCCCTTGAGTGCGCCCATCAGCACGATGTTGGCCGTGTCGAGGAAGCCCCAGAGCGTCATCACGTAGAGCAGATGGCGACCCGTGCGGAGGAAGTCCGGCGCGTTCGCGGCCTCGCTGTGCTCGGAGACGAAGAGCGAGATCAGCGTGTCGGGGAAGAACACGAAGACGGCGCCGATGAACGTCATGTACATCCAGCCGAGCTTGAGGGACGACCAGCCGGCCTTGCGGGCATGGTCGGCGTCGCCGGCGCCGCGGTGCTGGCCGGTGAGGACGGCGGCGGCGTTGCCGAAGCCCATGAGCGGCGAGAACGCCAGGTTGTTGATGCTGAAGACGACGTTGGCCACGGTCAGCACGGCGGGCTCCAGCCGCGCGGTCATCAGCACGAAGACGGAGAAGGCGCCGACGTCCAGCAGGATCTGCA
>CAYVJM010000172.1:0-5462 GCA_964451695.1 uncultured Lentisphaerales bacterium
AGTACGTCCGCTCATTGCCATGGACGGATCGGGGAGCAAAACGGAGATGCGCCCGGGTACGACAGTTTCCATTTTTGCGCTTGCCTTCGCGGGGGCGGATGTGGTAGATTTGCCTCCTGTTTTTCCACGTCAGAGATGCTGGGGCGGTAGCTCAGTTGGTAGAGCATTACGTTCGCAACGTAGGGGTCGTGAGTTCGAATCTCATCCGCTCCACCAGTTTCTCCGACGGCGAAGACGAGGCTCTTCCCTGCAGCCGGCCGAGGCTTCAAGCCCCGGTGGACGACGACACTCCGTGCGTCCGGGAAGCGAACAGGGGCCAAAAGGAGCGCCGTCCCGCCGACCCGGGGGATCTGTGCGTCTGGCCGCGTGCGAACCCACCCGCGCGACGCGCGACCCGCGTCCGCCCAAACGGAGTCATCGATGCCCAAGAAGAAGACCCACAAGTCAGCGTCGAAGCGCTGCAAGATCACGGCGACCGGAAAGGTCGTCTCCTCGCGCGCAGCCAAACGCCATCTGGCGAGCTGCAAGTCCCGCAAGCGCAAACGCAACCTGCGCGGCATGGCGACCCTCGCCGCGCCGGAGCAGAAGCGCGTCAGGAAGCTGCTCGCCTCGTGAGCGGCGCCCTGAAAAACCTTCAACACCAGGACTAGAGGAGAAGACCCATGTCAAGAGCCACCAATGCGCCGGCTTCCCGCGAACGCCGCCGCCGCCGTCTCGAACTCGCCCGCGGCTTCCGCGGCCACCGCAGCAAGCTCTTCCGCCAAGCCACCGAGGCCGTCGATCGCGCGATGATCATGGCCACGGAGCACCGGAAGATGCGCAAGCGCGACTTCCGCGCCCTGTGGATCGCCCGCATCAACGCCGCGGTCCGCCCCCAGGGCATCACCTACAGCCGCTTCATCGAGGGTCTGACGAAGGCCGGCGTGAAGCTCAACCGCAAGGTGCTTGCCGAGATCGCCGTGTCGGACCCCGCGGGGTTCACCAATCTCGTCGAACAGGCCAAGGCCGCCATCCAGTAGGAGACACTGCCACATGAAAAAGGGAACGCATCCTGAATACGGCCCGGCGAAGGTCACCTGCGCCTGCGGCAACGTCTTCGAAACCAACTCGACGGTCAAGAGCATGAACGTGAACACGTGCTCGGCCTGCCACCCGTACTTCACGGGCCAGCAGACCTTCATCGACACCGAGGGTCGCATCGACTCCTTCAAGCGCCGCTATGCGGCCGCCAAGAAGCAGGCGAAGTAGCGTACCGGGCGCCCGAAACGCCGATCGGGGTGCGGCAGCCGCCGCACCCCTTTTGTTTTCAGCCAGCCATGATCGAAAAGCAGCAAGCCGAGAACATCGTCAACCGCCTGCGGACGGTCGAGGCGGCCCTGTCCGCCCCGGACGCCGCCGCGGACCAGAAACGCTACCGCGACCTCGTCCGCGAGCACGCCTCGCTGCGCAAGCTCAGCGACTTGGCGTCTGCGTATTTCAAACTGATCGCCACGCTCGAAGACGCCCGGAAGATCGTCGACGACCCGGCCGCCGACGCGGACTTCCGGGAGCTGGCGCAGGCCGAGGCCGAGGCGGCCGAGGCGGCGCTCCCGAAGGCGGAGCGCAGCCTGCGTCTGGCGCTGATGCCGCCCGATCCCGACGCGCGCCGCAACGCGATGCTCGAAATCCGCGCCGGCACGGGCGGGGACGAGGCGGCGCTCTTCGCCGGCGACCTCTACCGGATGTACAGCAGGCACGCCGAGACGCGCGGATGGAAAATCACGCCGATGGACGCCAGCCCGGGCGAAAAAGGCGGCTACAAGGAAATCGTCTTCCTCGTCGAGGGCGACGGCGCCTTCGTCGGCCTGCGCTACGAGGGCGGCGTCCACCGCGTCCAGCGCGTGCCGGAGACTGAATCGCAGGGACGCATCCACACCTCCGCGGCGACCGTCGCCGTCTTCCCCCAGGCGGACGAGGAGGACGAACTCGTCATCGACCCGCAGGATCTGCGCCTGGACTTCTACCGGGCCGGCGGCGCCGGCGGGCAGCACGTCAACAAGACGGATTCCGCCGTGCGCATCACGCACCTGCCCACGGGCATCGTCGTGCAGAGCCAGGAGGAGCGTTCGCAGCACCAGAACAAGGAGAAGTGCATGGCGGCGCTGCGTTCCCGGCTGCTCGAACAGCGCATGGCCGCGGAAGAGACGCGCATGGGCTCCGCCCGGCGGATCATGATCGGCGCGGGCGACCGCAGCGAGAAGATCCGCACCTACAACTACCCCCAGAACCGCCTGACCGACCACCGGATCGGCCTGACGCTCTACTGTCTGGACCGCATCCTGGAAGGCGATCTCGACGACCTGATGGCGGCGCTGGCCGCCTCGAACGAGGAGATGCGCCTGAAAGCCCGGATCGGCAGCGTCTCGGGTTCGGGCGCGGAACCCGCCTAGCCGAGCATCCCGACAGGCGGGCAGAAGGCCCGGACGTCGTCGATCCGAGGCGCGTCGAGCAGCAGCATGGCGAGGCGGTCCACGCCAAGCGCCGCGCCGCCGGAAGGCGGCATGCGATCCAAGGCGGCCAGGAAGGCCTCGTCGAGGTCGAAGGCCGTTTCGCCCAGCGCCTGCTTCTCGGCGCGAGCGGCCTCGAAGCGCGCGCGCTGCTCGGCGCCGTCGACCAGCTCCCCGTAGGCGTTGCACAGCTCGAGGCCGCCGATGTACGCCTCCCAGCGCTCCGCGACGCGTGGATCGTCGGCGCGCAGCCGCGCAAGCGACGCGGCCGGCGCCGGGTAGTCGATGAGGACGCAGGGTCTGTCGCGCGGCAGCGCCGGCTCGACCTTGAGGGCCATGTCGATATCGAAGCGCTCCGCATCGAAGGCCTCGACGGGATCCCACCCGGCGAAGCGCCGGAACGCCTCGCGAACGGGGATCTTCTCCCAGGCGCCCGCGAGGTCGATGTCGACGCCGCGGTACGTGATCGCGTGGCAGCCGCGGACGGCAGCGGCGGCATCGCAGACGAGCTTCTTCAAGTCGCCGAGGATGGCGAGGTAGTCCGACTGGCCGCGGTACCATTCGAGCATCGTGAATTCGGGGTTGTGGCGGTCGCCGCGCTCGCCGGCCCGGAAGCAGGGGCCGAGCTGGTAGATGCGGGGAAGCCCGAGCGCGACGAGCTGCTTCATCTGCAGCTCGGGGGAGGCGCGGAGAAAGGCGCGGCCGCTGGGCGGCGGCACGATGTGCGGCTCGTTGGCGGGCGCCGCGATGCGCACCGGGGTTTCGACTTCGACGAAGCCGGCGTCGTCGAGGGTGGCGCGCAGAGAACGCAGAAGCTGGGCGCGGGCCGGCAGCGTGGCGAGCCAGATAGCGGACATCGGGGGTTACGCCTCGTGGGAGGGTGAGGACTCCGCCACGAAATCGCAGAGGTACTGCGGCACGCGCACGGGGCGGTTCGTCTTCGTCGAAAGGCAGGCATGCACGGTGTAGCCGCTCGCCAGCAGCTCGCCACCCCGGCGGACTTCGCAGCAGACCTTCATCCGGGCGCCGGCGGCGTATTCGAGCCAGCCCGTAATCGCCAGCTCGTCGTCGTAGCGCGCGGGGCGCTTGTAATCGACGTGGGCCTCGACGACGGGCAGCATGGCGCCTTGCTCCTCCATCTGGCGGTAGGAGACCCCGGTGGCGCGCATGAGCTCGTTGCGGCAGCGCTCGAAGTAGGCGAGGTAGTTTCCGTAGTAGACGACGCCCATCATATCGGTGTCGGCGTAGGGGACGCGGTACAGGAGGGTGGCGGATTTGGCATGCATGGAGGAGGAGTATACCCGCCGCGGAGGGCCGAGATCAAGGCTGGATCGAGACCCGCAGGCAGGAGCCTGCCTGCGGGGAGAGGAAAGTTTCCAGTTTCAACCCGCTAGTCGCCCACGGCCGCCGGGATGAACCGGAATTCGATCTGCTGGCGGGAGTCGGGAAAGGGTCTGGCGAACTCCACCTCGATGTAGGGCTCGTAGTTAGGAGGCAGCTCCGCGCGCGCCGCGAAGTAGAGCTGGGCGCGATCCGGGATCGCGGAGCCATCGTCCGCCGGCGGCTCGCCGAGCTGGCGGATCTCGAGCTGGCCGCCGGGCACGTCGACGAGGAAGCAATCGGCGTCGAAGCTGCCCTTGCCGCTGGCCTCGGCGCGATCGAGATCGAAGACCAGCACGTCCCCGTCCAGGCGGGCGGGTTCCGGCAGCGGCTTCGCATCGTCCACGCCGTTGACAATGCGCTTGCTTCCCGTCAGCCGCACGGCGATGCGGGGCGGCGGCGGGAGCTGAGCCACGGACCAGTTGGTGATGCGCGTGGCGGGCATGGCCGCCGCGTCGTCGACGGGTAGCAGCTCCGAGGTCACGCGAAGCCGGTCGGCGAAAACCTCCACCGTGCGGGAGACGCGCAGGTTCCAGTTCGTGTCCGGCCGCGAAAGCATGACGATCAAAGTCGGCGTGCGGCGCGTCACGACGAAGGGATCGGCGTCGAAGAAGGCGGGCGGGGGCCAGGCCTGGCCGCCCTGCGTCTTCCAGCTCTCCTGCGGGCCGATCCACGTCTTCTCGCCGCCGTGGTTGCGCCACTTCCACATCAGGCGATCCGGGCGGACGTTGACCCAGAGAAGATTCGGTCCATCGGCAAAATGCAGCGCCATGATCCGACCGCCGCGTTCCGGAGCCACGACCGCGCGAACCGATCCCGCCTCCAGCGTGATGCCGTCACGCTCCAGATCTCCCCCGCGGCAGCCAGTCACGTGGAGGACGGCCATCGCGCAGGCCAGCAACGCCGTTGCGCGGCGAAATGGCATCCATGACGATCTCGGTTTCATGGCCGCATTATACCCGAGGAACGCGCGAAAAAAAAGGGGTTGACGCTATTTCGGCATTCTGGTACCTTGATACCCGTTAAGCGCCTACCAGGAGACACCCATGACCGGTCTGCTCAACATCTCGGAAGCCATGTCCATCGCCCTGCACTTCTGCGTCGCCCTCGCCGGCGAGGAGGCCGGGTTCCAGTCCACAAGCGAGATCTCGAGGCTGCTGGGCTTTTCCGCCAACCACTCGGCGAAGGTCGTCCACATGCTCGTCCGCGCCGGACTCCTTGAAACGGGCCGCGGCCCCGCCGGGGGCGTCCGCCTCGCGAAGCCCGCCTCGTCGATCACGCTTCTGGCGATCTACGAGGCGGCCGGCGGGGAGCCAAAGCCAACCGGATGCCTCCTTCAGCACACCGTCTGCCGCGGCGACGGCTGCTTCCTCGGCAAGACCTTCCGCGCGGAGAACGAGCGTCTCTTCGCGCTGATGAAGCGCACCCGCCTCTCCACCGTCGCAGCCAACGCCAAACTCAACCGCCCCCGCGCCTGATTCCACCCCACAGGAAACCCCACCGACATGAAACGCAAAATCGTCAGCATCGATTCCGAACGTTGCAACGGCTGCGGCCTCTGCGTCAAGGCCTGCCACGAAGGCGCCCTCCAGATGA
>CAYVJM010000173.1:0-5439 GCA_964451695.1 uncultured Lentisphaerales bacterium
AACGCTGCTGACAGTCACGGGCTGACGGAAATCAGATCGATCCGCGGCGGGTTCGCGAGTTCAGGCGACACCTGGGTCACTGTCCACGCGGCACAGGGCCAGGACTGCAGCGGTCTCAACTTTATTCAGGTCCTGGAATACCGGGTTGAGGCCGACCCACGCCCCTTGCAGCTTGATCCCCTTGTTGCGCCACGTTGGCACGCGCCGTTCTACTACGGGAATGAAGCCCAGCTGAGGGAGACCTCGGGCGAGCGCTACCCGCTGACGGTCACGTTTGGGGATAGAGCGAGTTCGGCTCTGGATCGGATCAGCAAGTGGGGTGAACAAGCCTACTTCACTGTTCTCATAGCAGATGATTGGCAGAGCAATAGAGACCATGCCGAGGTCATCGGCGCATTCATGTGGGGCTACAAGGCCGTCGAGGGAAGTGATGTCCTCGGGATGCCTCTCACACCTCCAAGGTTCCGTGTCATGGGACGCATATGGGAGGCTTCTGACGCCGACGTTGATCGTGCGATTGGAGTTCTCAACCAGCAACGGTACGATCCCTTTCGGACTGGCACTTTCGATGTCAGGAAGAGTACCCGGTACAGGGCGTTCTCTTTGTTCGCCTTGTCCCAGTTGCGGGACGATCCTGCAGGAACGCGAGGAACGTATGTTGCACCGACTCCGCCGTTTGAAGACTAGTGTGGCCGCGTTCGGTGTCCGGACGTCCGCCATGTGCGTGGCTCTGTTCGCGTGGGGCATCGGCGACCCGACTGTCGCTGTCGCTGAACCACAGGCTGCCACGAGCTCTGTCGCTCGAACGATCGCTTCCATTCTAGGAGCCCAGGGGGCTGATGGCGGTTGGGGAAGAGAAGGCGAGCGACGCGTCTTGATGACAGCGCATTGCACCTTGGGTCTCGTATCGGCAGTTGATCGCATCGCGCTGCCATCGCAAGTACGGGAGAAAGCAACCAACGCAGTGCATAGGGCTTTGGGCTTCCTCAGATCGTCCGAGCCCCAGGACAAGGCGCAGGGATCGGCCGAGGCATACCTGACGTGCGTCGCGTTTGCGTATTCAGACGACGTGCTGGGATGCCCCGGGCTGGGTATGGAGTTGGACAGGCGAATACGAATGCTGGCGCCCCCATCCAACTTGGAGGCCAAGGCATACCAGCTGATGTTCGCAATGAGTTCGGGTGGCGTGTCGGCCCGAGCGATCGGCCATCGGGGATTCGGCACGTTGCAGGCTGTTCGGGAATTCGAATTGCTTGATCGTAGCCTGCCTCGTGCGAGGCTGGATGACCTGCGCCTGACGCTCAGGCTTGCGATCTTCTGGAGCAAGGGCACGCAAGACCGTCCGCTCGTTGAGCTGTTGCCGGAGTTGTGGCCAACCGACGGCTCCACGTCTGAAAGCTCGTTAGTCAACGCAAGCCTGTACATGGTTGCGTCAACCATGTTCAGTTTCCGCAATGCGGGCCCGACGAGCGGCTTGTTCTGGCCGTTATCGGTTATTCGCGATGGGGTGTCCTCCCCACAACCAGCAATGCAGGAAGAAGACTCGCGGCCGGGTAAGATGTCGCGAGCGGAGTGGCGATCACAGTGACAGATCCGACCCGCGACACCTATCGCCGCGCCTTGGTCACGATCATCACGAACCGCGTGAACGGCACCCCGGTCACGCCGCTCAGTTACTCCCATGATGCGCTTGAGCGCATCACCTCGCGCAACAGCGATACCTTCGGCTACAACAGCCGATCTGAAGTCATATCGGCCGACATTCAGTCCACCGCCAGTCGGTACGCCTTTGATGGCATCGGCAACAACCTCTGGACTTCGTTCAACTCTGCGACCAACACCTACACGGCCAACGCCCTCAACCAGTACACGGCCATCGACGCCATGCCGCTAGCCTATGATAACGACGGCAATCTGCTCACCAACGGAGTCTGGTCCTATACATGGGACTGCGAGAACCGCCTCACGGCCGTGTACAGCAACGCCCAGTGTGTTGTGTCCAACGCCTATGATCATGCCCACCGGCGCGTGCTCAAGGTGACACCGACAACCACCTGCACGTACCTGTACGACGGATGGACCCTGGTACAGGAGACCGTCCAGACTCAGCGGTCCACCGTCACGAACCGGTTCGTCTGGGGGCGCGATCTCTCCGGCACGTTGCAGGGCGCAGGTGGCATCGGCGGGTTGCTGGCGGTCCAGATGGACGGCGCTTGGTACTTCCCGCTCTTCGATCACAACGGCAACGTCACGGCCTACGCCGACGAGCAGAGCAGCATCGCCGCCCAGTACACCTATGGGGCCTTCGGGAGCGAACTCGCGGCAACTGGTTCGATGGCTGGTGCCTTCCGTCACCGCTTCAGCACGAAGTATCTGGATGTCGAGTCGGGCCTGTACTACTACGGCTACAGGTTCTACTCGCCGGAGTTGATGCGGTGGCTTTCGAGAGATCCGCTTGGTGAATGGGGCAGCGATAATGCCTATGGTTGTGTAGACAACCGGCCGATCATGCTTGTGGATTATCTGGGGCTATTTGACATCTATGGCTACCCTCCGGACGAGAACAGCTCTGGGGGGCACATCGGGATCGTCATAGACGACGGCACACGTTACGACTACGGGCGGTATCACGGCAAGTACAGGAAGGCTAGGGGCCCCTTAGGCAAGGGGCCAAACGTGCTTGTCAAAGACAGCGGTGTTCCATCAAGTGGGTCGCATGCGGTTGAGGTCTACCACTTCGACGTGTGCCCCGAGTTGGACAGGCGGATACGCGAGAAATTCAATGGGAAGTTCACCGCCGGTGCATCAGCCTTCCCGAAATCGGTGGCAGACCGACTCGAGGACCCCAAGCGGATACCTCTTGCACCCAATGAGCGCTACCTCGGCACAGACTGGTCTCTGGGGGACAACTGCTCTACGTTCACGCTTCGGAACCTCCGTGACGTCTGCAATGAGGTGCTGGCAGAGAAGGCCACGCCGGCAAACGAGCGCCTTCGCCGAGAGGCCAGAGATATCGAGCGCATGATCACGGGAGACCTTCTGTTCATGAACGTCGACCCCGGGACGATACTGTTCGACCTGAAGACGAAGTACACGAAGTGGTACGACTGGATTCGTGACACTTCAGGAGACAAAGGAGAGAGCGAGAGTGATGACAAGAAATGCTGCGGGAATTCTTCCTAGCCAATGGGCACTTGTCCTGGTTCTCATCATGGCCCTCACGATGACATCCTGCACCCCTAGGCGAGCATCGCGGTGTGTGGTTCTGGAACGAGAAGCAGAACTGGTTGATCCCGTTTCTGGTCGAGTCTACGGGCGACTGGACCCCGGGGTCGTCCTGTACGTTGGCACCCAGGATGACCGGACGCACAGCGACAGCGGGGACGCTGAACTGCACAAGCTTCTTGTTCGCGTTCCAGTGACACTTGACAAGGGGATTAGAGTCGAGCGGGAGCCACAGCCAGCCCGCGATGGTGATGCGTACCCAATCCTGCGAGTTCGCGTAGTGGAGACTGAGCCGGACCCAGGTACTGCGGCCGACGCAGGCGACGGTGATCTGGAGACGTACCATAGCCTTGTTGCGGAACACCACTATCACGCTGCCTATCTCGCGTTCCTGGGCGTTCAAGGTGCGTTGACGAACATGCAGGAAGGCGTTGAAGGGCTAGAGTACCAGCGCCTCTTGACCGCTGTTGCAGGAAGCGGTGAGCGGGAATGGGTTCGCATATTCAAGGATGCGGCCATCCCCTTGCGCATGAAGACGGATCTCCTCTATGAAATACACGAGCAATCCCTGAGGGATGTCCCGCAGATGCGGGGTTCGACCACATCAGAGCGTGAGTGACTGTGACGGATGCGGTGCGTGTGGCCTGGCATTGATTGCCGGCTGGACTCTTGGGGCGAACTTCGTAAGAGAGCAAATTGCCCAGGCAATCCAGTTTCTCCAATGAGGCCTCAGACCATGACGTTGTCAGAAGCGTGGAGCCTTAAGGCTCTTGCTGGCGCTGTTGCATTGTGTGCCTGCGGAGCCTGCGTGCACGATGCCTTGGTCGGGTCGCGCCCCAGCGCTGCGGTGGTATCGCCGCCGGGTTGGCTGGCGGTTGCGGCCCCCATACAGAGCGAGGTCGTCGGTACGGTTGTCGCCTCAACAGAACCGGACGAACGCTTCGTCTTTGTCAGACGGACTGCTGATGCCTTCCGAGTCTGCCCTGAAACGACCAATGGAGACGATGGAGCATCTGGTCGCGCGCGCTTCCGCTTAAGCGAGATGATGCATGGCGGGTTCGTTAGCACCGACCAAGGCAAGACGTGGGTTGGCGTGGACAGGCATGCCTTTGCGGGTCGCATGTTTCAAACGGCAGCGTGCGGTAATGGGTATGTCGCCTTAGACATCAAGCCTCGCCCTGCTACTGCGCCAGCTGTGTACTGGTCTCCCAGCGCCGCTGGCATGGGCTTCGCTGTCCAAGACATCGATGTCGTGCAGGCGACTGCGGCCGGTGGAAGGATGTGGGCCGTCGGCACGATCACCACGGCTCAAGGACTCCGCGACGCGACGTTTGATGTGGATCGGGACGGGCAGCGCTGGACCGTCGTTCGACGCTGGACTCAGTTCTCAGGACAGGTGTGGGAAGTAGCGGTGTGGATGGCTCGGTCGGAGGGGCGTGAAGCATTCGCAAGCGTGCGCTGTCGCAGTCCAGCCGGTGAAACGAGGAACGGAATCGCTGTATCCAACGACTCTGGCCTGAACTGGTCTCTGGTGGGGGTGTTTCCTGATGCGGACACAAGTGAGATGGTATCAGACATCCACATGGCGACAGGCGGGCGAGCTTGGGTGGTGAGGGGAGAAACGATGTTTGCGACGGCCGATCTCGGCGTTTCCTGGCGTGCGACAAGGCTGCCGTGGGGACCGCTTAGTGTTTATGAGGAGAATGGGCGGGTGTGGCTGCTATCGCATTACAGCATTGGCAACGGGCCAGAAGTGGCTGTCGTCACCGAAGGGAGTGGCGCGAGTCGTTCTGTGGCGTTGGCATCGGTGCATACGTTTGGCGCGCTGCGTGGCTGGAGCCGCTTGCAGGAGATGCTCTTTGAAAGAGAACAGCGGCAAGCTGACGGTGCGTCCAGTGCGAAGAGTGGCAAGTGACCCACTGTGCCCACGGCATGCGGAGCCTGCGACAAAGCACGACGTCATCGTCCAAGCGCAGCGACAGTGCCGCACGTCGGGGGCGACGGAGGCGTCCGAGTTATCCAACGATTCCCAATCGCTCGAACGCCGGCATCCGCTGCAACCCCCGCGCCAGGACCAGATCCCGGAAGATCGTCCGCAGGGGCGACACCGCCCCGGGCGCGAACGCGCAGTCGTCCCCGGGCGCCGAACGGCCCCGCCGGAGCGGCGCCCACCAGTCCGGCGACTCGTCCCCGCCCGCCTCCTGGCACTCGAGC